>JAXDKY010000106.1:0-11563 GCA_034666885.1 Chloroflexota bacterium | reverse complement strand
GCTGGGAGCAGGAGATCGGCGATCCATATCGTCAACCGGAACGCTACGACGAGCAGTCGCCGCACGCGGCGGTCGGCGACATCAAGACGCCGATGCTCGTGATCCACGGGGAGCTCGATGCGCGCGTGCCCATCTCCGAGGCGCTGCGACTGTGGACCGACCTCCAGCGCCACGGGGTCGAGGCCAAGTTCCTGTACTTCCCGGACGAGAACCACTGGGTGCTGAAGCCGCAGAACTCGCGGGTCTGGTACGAGACGGTGCTCGCGTTCCTGGACCGATACGTGCTGGACGCCGAGTGGAAACGTCCGTCGCTGCTGTAGGGGTGGCGCTGCGGGTACCATCGGTCGCGAACGCACGACGGGAGACGGCCCTTTCATGACCGACATCGCGCGCGACATCGACGCCGCGGCGGCCCAGCTCGGAGCGACCGCGACGCCCGCGGTCGGTGCCGCGACGGGCGGCGCGCCCGCGGCTGGTGCCCCGCCCGCGGCCGGTGGCGCGCTCGCCGGAACTGAGGCACCCGGGCTCGTCGCGACCGAGGACGAGCGCTACAACGCCACGCTCGTGCGGCGGGTCGACCAGCACGAAAGCCTTGGCTACTTCTGGGTGCGCTTCGACGAGGAGCCGACGCCGTTCGAGCCCGGCCAGTACATGACGATCGGCGTCTTCGTCGACGGCAAGATCGTGCAGCGGCCGTATTCCGTGGCCTCGGCCCCGGGCGAGGCCGGCGATACCGGCTACGAGTTCTACCTGCGGCTGGTCCAGGGCGGGACGTTCACGCCGCTCCTGTGGGACCTGCCGGTGGGTCATCGGATGCGGATGATCGGCCCGAAGGGCAAGTTCCTGCTCGAGCCCGACGACACCCGGACGCACTTGTTCATCTCGTCCGGCACGGGCAACGCGCCGTTCATCTCGATGATGCGCGACATGCTGGCCGCGGGCGCCCCGCGCCCGGCGGTCTTCCTCAACGGCGTGTCGCACGCCCGCGACCTGGGCTATGCCGACATCGTCGAGGGCTGGGCGGCCTCCGGCGAGTACCCGGTGACGTTCATCCCGACCGTCTCGAGGCCGAACGACCCGATGAACGCGGACTGGATGGGTCGGACGGGCCGCGTCGAGTCGATCGTGGCTCCGATCGTGACGGAGCTGAAGCTGGATCCGGCGGACACGGTCGCGTACCTGTGCGGCAACCCGGACATGATCCAGTCGGCCGAGGCCTCGCTGCTCGAGATCGGCTTCCCGGAGGAGGCCGTCAAGAAGGAGCTGTACTGGCCCAAGGGCAAGGAACCCCGCGGCGTGGCAGGCGCCGCGGACGTGGCCGCAGCGATCGACGCCGCCGAGGCGAACGCGGACCAGTAAGGCTCGCCGTTATCCGGCCGCCGCGTGCCCCAGACGGTAGTGCGCGGCGAGGGCGTCCTCGCCCCAGTCGTTCGTGAGGTCACGCCAGACCGCGTGGATGTGGTTGGCGCCGTCCTGGGTGTTGTCGTATTCGACCAGGAAGCCGGGGCCGCGGACGGCGTAGTAGTGGCCACGGCGCGGCTCCACGGGACCGGCCCACGCGAACGTGATCTCGGCCAGCCCGGCGTCGGCGATGCGCTCCCATTCCGCGGCGGCCACGTCGATGCGTGCCCGGCCCAGGTAGTGCCGGATGAGCGTTTCGAGGGCCGCCTGCTGGGGCAGCGTCAGGTCGTCGTGGCGGATCCCGCTCGGGATCGCGCGGACGTCGGCACGAGCGCCGTTGCCGCTGTGGATATCGGGCGGCGCCTTCGGATCGACGATCACGACGGCTCGCTGATCAGGTGACAGGGCGGCCAGGAGCTCCCGGGCGAAGGTCTCCTCCCCCGTCAGCGCTCGGGCACCCGCACGGGGGCCGCTCGGAATGACGGCCGGGTTGGCGCCGAGGAACGACGGCGCACTGCCGACGATGTGCCCGTCCGCGACCGTCAGCTGGACGGCCACGTGATGGCCACCGATGCGCCACGACCACGGCGCACCTGCGTGAGGATCGCCGAAGACCGAGAACCAGAAGAGCTCCGGGTCGCGTTCGAACCGGCTCCGCCCGGTCTCCCGCTCGAGCGCCCCGAGGATCGGCTCGAGCGCGATGATCGCTGCGACCTCGTCCGCCCCGCGGGCGCTCATCGCCGTGGCCACGACGCTCAGCGCGGCGGCTCGTTGGTCCGGACGCATGTCGGCGAGGGCCAGGCCGCCCCGATCGCCCGGTCGGTAGTCCCAGGCGAACCGCTCGGGGCCGGCGAACGGGAATGTGGCCGTCGCCCGCTGGCCGGCGTCGAGCCCCTCGAGCCACGCTCGGACGGCTCGGGCGAGCTCGTCGGCCGCCGTCATCTCGCCCGCCCAGCCGTCATCTCGCCCGCCCGACGTCATCCCGCCGCGACGCCTCCAGCCGATCGAGGATGAGCCGCGTCACCCCTTCGACCGGCACCCGCTCCTGCGTCATCGAGTCGCGGTCCCGCACCGTCACCGCGTTGTCCTCCAGGGAGTCGACATCGACCGTGATGCACCACGGCGTCCCGATCTCGTCCTGCCGGCGGTACAGCTTGCCGATCGCGGCCGTATCGTCGTAGACCGCCATCGTGTGGCGCTGCAGGTCGGTCTTGATCGCGTGGCACAGCGCGACGATCTCGGGCCGCTTCTTGAGCAGCGGCAGGACCGCCACCTTGTACGGCGCCAGGTCCGGGTGGAGCGCCAACGAGACCCGGGTCTCGCCGCGAACCTCCTCTTCGCGGTACGCGTCGATGAGGAACGTGAACGCCGCCCGATCCGCCCCCGCGGCCGTCTCGACCACCCACGGGATGACGTGTTCGCCCGTCGCCTGGTCGAAGTACTCGAGCGACTCGCCGCTCGCCTCCGAGTGCCGCGACAGGTCGAAGTCACCGCGGTTGTGGACGCCCTCGAGCTCCTTCCACCCGAACGGGAATCGATACTCGACGTCGACGGCCTTCTTGGCGTAGTGCGCCAGCTCGTCGGGCGCGTGCTCGCGCAGCCGAAGCCGCGAGGGGGTCACGCCGTAGCGCTCGTACCAGGCCCGACGTTTGGGGAGCCACTCCTCGAACGCCGCGGCCGCCTCGGCCTCGGGCCGGACGAAGTACTGCATCTCCATCTGCTCGAACTCGCGCATCCGGAACACGAAGTTCCCCGGCGAGATCTCGTTCCGGAACGACTTCCCGATCTGGGCGATCCCGAACGGCAGCTTCTTGCGGCTCGATTGCTGGACGTTCTTGAAATTCACGTACGAGCCCTGGGCGGTCTCGGGGCGCAGGTAGATGACCGAGGCGTCCTCCTCGACCGGGCCCATGAACGTCTTGAACATCAGGTTGAACCGGCGCGGCGCGGACAGCGGCCCGCCGTCGACCGGGCACTTCAGCCCGAGCCGCTCGACGATGCCCGGGTCCTGCAGGTCGGTCGCCGACAGGTTCTCGGCGCCGGGTAGTTCGTCGAGCCGGAACCGGCGATGGTCGGTCTGGCACTCGACCAGCGGGTCGCTGAACGACCCGACGTGCCCCGACGTCACCCACACCTGCGGGTGCATCAGGATCCCGGCATCGAGCCCGACGATGTCGTCGCGCTCCTGGACCATCGAGCGCCACCACGCGCGCTTGACGTTGTTCTTGAGCTCGACCCCGAGCGGGCCGTAGTCCCACACGGCGTTGATGCCGCCGTAGATCTCGGACGACGGGAAGATGAAGCCGCGCCGCTTCGAGAGCGAGACGATCGTATCGAGGTCGGCGATGGCGGGCGCGACGTCGCCCGCTTCGGTCGTGGGAAGGGTCAAGGTGGGTCTCCGAGGGGCGTCCGGACCTGGCATGGCCGGCCGCGGGGGGCTGGGAGCCCGATGCTAGCAGACGGGCTCGTTCGATCAGCCGCCTGCCTCGGTCACGATCTCCGTCGGACGATCCATCGAGTCACTGGTGTAGGCCGCCGCCTGCAGCGTGAACAGCTCGGCGTAGCGTCCGTGCAGCGCCATCAGTTCTGCGTGGGTCCCCTGTTCGATGAGCCGCCCGTGCTCGAGGAACAGGATCCGGTCGGCCTGGCGGACAGTCGAGAACCGGTGCGAGATGTAGATCGCCGTCCGGCCGTGGGCCAACGATCGCAGCCGAGCGAACAACTCGAACTCGGCCTGCGCGTCGAGGGCCGACGTCGGCTCGTCGAGCAGCAGGATCCTGGCATCGCGCATGAACGCCCGCCCGAGGGCGATCTTCTGCCACTCGCCACCGGACAGCTCCACGCCGCCGTCGAACCACTTCCCGAGCGGCGTGTCCCAGCCATCGGGCAGCCGATCGAGGAGGCTGTCGGCACCGGCCTTCGTGGCCGCGGCCTCGATCGCAGCCCGATCCTCCAGCAGCCCGATCTCGCCCAGACCGATGTTCTCGGCCGCCGTCGCCTGGTACGTCACGTAGTCCTGGAACATCCCACCGATGAGGCCGCGCAAGGCCGATGGCTCGAGCTCCCGCAGGTCGACGCCGTCAAGGAGGATCCGACCAGCCGTCGGGTCGTAGAGGCGGGTGACGAGCTTGATCAGGGTCGACTTCCCCGCCCCGTTCCGTCCGACGACCGCGACGGTCTCGCCGGCACGAATCGTGAAGCTGACATCGGCGATCGCGTCTTCGTCTCGGCCCGGATAACGGAACGTGACGTGGTCGAACACGATCTCACCCATGGCTTGGCCGACCTCCGGGACGCGTGCCCTCGAGTCGGTCCCCTCGGCGGCCGCCTGATGCTCGATCCCGACCGGCGCCGCCAGCAACTCGAACAGGTCGTTGAGATAGAGGTTGTTCTCGTACATCGAACCGAACCCGCTGAGCAGACCCTGGACCGAGCCCTGGACCGACGCCGCGGCCGCCGTGAAGAGGGTCAGGTCGCCGAGGGTCAGTCGGCCGGCGATCGCCTGAAGGGCAACGTAGAGATAGGTCAGCGAACCGGCCAGGGTTGTGATGGCACTCCACGCGAAACCGACGAAGTAGCGCGCCACTACGAGACCGCGCTGGCGGTCCTGGTAGACCTTGGACAACATCCGGAATCGATCGATGAAGTACGGCCCGAGGTCGAACAGCTTGACCTCCTTGGCGTACGTGTCGGTCGTCACGAGCGTCGTCAGGTAGTCCATCCGTCGACGGAGCGGCGAGGCCCAGCGAGCGAAGCTGTAGCCACGCCAGCCGTAGCGGGTGTCGGCGATGAATGCCGGGATCGGGGCGACCAGCGCGACCAAGGCAAGTACCGGGTTGAGCCCGATCAGCAGGGCGATCATCGTGATGAAAGCGATCGCTGTCTGAATCAGCCCGAACACGCCGCTGACCATGAACAGCGGCCGGCTTGCGGCGCCCTGCTGCGCCCGCCGCAGCAGGTCGTACGAGGTCGAGTCCTCGAAGAAGGCCAGGTCCAGCTTCGAGGCGTGCTCCATGATCTGGAGCTGGATCGTGCTCGTGACCCGCTCCTGGAGCAGCTGCTGGCAGACATTCCTGAGGGTCGACAGGAATGACGACACCGCGAAGACGCCGAATTGGGCGGCCGCGAGGAGGACGACGGTCCCCACCGCGTCCACGGTCAGGGGTCCGACGGTGATGGTCGCGGGCAGGCTCGGGTCGGCGTTGACGGCGATCGCCCGGACGACAGCATCGATCAGCAACTTGGCGATGTAGGCCGTGATGGCCGGGACGATGCCGCTCAGGATCGTGGCGATGGCGAGGCCGATCGTCAGGACCCGACTGGCAGTCCAGACCAGGCCGAGAACGCGCGGCAAGGTCGTGATGAGCGCGAGTACTGCCTGACGGCCGCGCCCCAGGCGGCTGCGCAGGTCGGTCGGGCCGTCGTTCGGCGGATCGGGGATATCCGGGTTGCCGGTGAGGCCGCTCTCGCGGCCTTCGCTCTGAAGGCGATCGCGTCGGAACCGGTTGCCGCGCGGGATGACGGGTGGGTGACTCACGTCCGGGGCGCGGCGTCGTTCGGCGAGGTGATCAGGGTAGGCACGGGGGCCGCGATGCTAGCAGAGGATGCGAAAGAAAGGGGCTTGACACCGAGCGTCGCCGCGGTATTGTTCGGTCGTTCGACCGATATCGGTCGGTCGACCGAAGCCCTCGCAAGTCGAGGCAAACCGCGCTGGAGGTGCGACGTGGCGTACGAGATCGAGGGCAAGCTCCTGGAAGTCTGCACGTGCAACGTCCTGTGCCCGTGCTGGGTCGGCGAGGACCCCGACTTCAAGACCTGCGACACCACCATCGCGTGGGGCATCGAGAAGGGCTCCATCGAGGGCGTCAGCGTCGATGGCCTGACGATGGCGGTGTCGGCTCACATCCCCAAGAACATCCTCATCCCGAAGTCGTGGAAGGCGGTCGTCTACGTCGACGAGCGCGCGACGGCCGAGCAGGAGGGCGCGCTGCTGAAGCTCTTCACCGGACAGCTCGGTGGGGCGATCGCCGACCTGGCGGGCCTCATCGGCGAAGTCGTGGCCGTGGAACGCGCCCCGATCACCTTCACCGTCGACGGCGGCAAGGGCAAGCTCAGCATCGGCACGCGCGTCGAGGCGGAGATGGCCCCGTTCATGGGCGCCACGGGTAACCCGACCACGCTGGCGGAGACCGTGTTCAGCACGATCCCGGGTTCGCCCGTCTACGCCGCCAAGGCCAGCCAGTACACCCGCGACGGCTCGGACCACGGCATCCCGAGCGTCGACCTGCAAGGCCACAACGCCCTGCAGGGCCACTTCCGCTTCGCGGCCTGACGCCTCGATCCGACGGCACGGACCGATGTTCGCTCCCGCTCACCTCCGCGTCGCGCATCGCGACCGGGCGATCCTCGGCGGGTCGCTCGTCGCGATCGCGGCGGCGGCGTGGCTGGCCCTGTGGCTGTGGGAGGGCTCGCCGTACGGCCACTACCTGCACCACGACGGCGTGGTCGGGGCCGGCGGCCTGGCCACCACCCTCGCGGTCGGCGCCGCGGCGTTCACCGTCGGCTGGACGCTGATGATCGTCGCGATGATGCTGCCGAGCAGCGTGCCCCTGGTCGTGACCTTCGGGGCGCTGGTCGGGCGGCGCCGGCGGCCTTTGCGGCTCGTCGCGCTGCTCCTCGTTGGCTACCTCATGGTGTGGGCCGGTTTCGGTTTCGTGGCCTGGATCGCCGATCGCGGCATCCACGCGGCGGTCGAGGCCCTCCCCTGGCTCGCCGAGCATCCCCAGCTGATCATCGGTACCACGCTGCTGGCGGCCGGTCTGTGGCAGTTCAGCCCGCTGCGCGACCGCTGCCTCGACGAGTGCCGCAGCCCGCTTGGGTTCGTCCTGAATCGATGGCGGGGCGTGTCCGAACGCCGGGAGGCCCTCCTCATGGGCATCGCCCACGGCGCCTTCTGCGTCGGTTGTTGCTGGTCGTTGATGCTGGTGATGTTCGGTGTGGGGATCAGCAGTTTGACCGCGATGCTGGTCCTCGGCGGGCTGACGGCGATCGAGAAGAACCTGCCGCTGGGCCGCCGGCTCACCCGCCCGCTCGGCATCGCGCTCGTCCTCGCCGCCGTGTACGCGGTAGCCGCGTGAGCCCGGGGTCGTATGCTCGCCACGTGGTCGACACGAACGAACCTGACGCGCCGACGCGCGCTGAGCGCCGCGGTCAGGCGACGGCCGGCACGCACACCGCGATCCTGGCCGCGGCGCGGAGCTGCCTCCTCGCCGACGGGTACGCCAACCTCTCGACTCGACGTGTGGCGGAGGCCGCCGAGGTCCCGCTCAGCCAGATCCACTATCACTTCGGCTCGAAGCGCCAGCTCATCCTCGCGGTCCTGGAGGCCGAGAACGAGCGGCTGCTGGAGCGCCAGCGCGAGATGTTCGATGCGCCCGAACCCCTGTGGGTTCGCTGGGAGCTCGCCTGCGACTTCCTCGACACGGACATCGAATCCGGCTACGTCCGGATCCTCCAGGAGATGATCGCCGCCGGCTGGTCCGATCCGGAGGTCGCGGCTGCGGTGCGTGAGATGGTCGGTGGTTGGTATCGGTTACTCGCCGACGTAGCTCGTCACGAGCAGGAGCAGGGGGCGGATTTCGGGGGCTTCACACCCGACGAGGTTGCGGCACTCATGGCAACGCCCTTCCTTGGCGCCGAGGAGCTGATCCTGCTCGGCGTCACGGAATCTGTGCTGCCGATCCGATCGGCCCTCCGAAAGGTGGGTGGGGTCCTGCGACGCATCGGGACGCCGAACCCCACCACGGACCCGACGCGACACTGACAGGGAGACGACGATGACGCTCGAAATGGCCTGGCAGGCCGATCCCGTCGACGAGACGATCTCGCCAGCGGACGACGCGGCGATCCGCGGCTGCCTCCACGACTACTTCGACGGCTGGTTCGACGGCGATGCCGCGAGGATGGATCGTGCGCTGCATCCCGGGCTGGCCAAGCACGCGCTGGCCCAGGGCCCGAGGCGCGAGGAGATCCTGGGCGTCACGACGAAAGACGAGATGGTCGAGGCCACCGGGCGCGGCGAGGGACGACAACGGGACCTCCCCGACCGCGCGATCCGGATCGACATCACGAGCGTGTCGGGCGACATCGCGAGCGCCACCGTCCATTGCGCCGTCTATGTCGAATACGCCCTGCTGGCCCGAACCGTCCAGGGTTGGCGGATCACCAGCACCCTGTGGCGCTGGGCAGATGGCCATGGTCCCCGCGCCACCTGACCGCGCCGCAGCCTCGGCGCTCGCCGCCAGCGGCGGCCACCAGCAGATGCGTGCGCGATACCCCGACCGCGAGGGCTTCGCCGAGCGGAACGGCGTTCGGATCGCCTACGAGGTGTATGGCCACGGCGACCCGACCATCGTGCTCGTGCCGACCTGGCAGATCGTCCATTCGCGTCTCTGGAAGGCGCAGATCCCGTATCTCGCGCGACACGGCCGGGTCGTTACGTTCGATCCGCGCGGCAACGGCAAGTCCGACCGGCCGACGGTCTCTGCCGCGTATGACGAGCGCGAGATGGCGGCCGACATCATCGCCGTCATGGATGCGACGTCCACCGAGCGGGCCGTCCTGGTCACCCGCTCCATGGGCGCGCAGCGCGGGCTCATCGTCGCGGCCGAGCACCCAGATCGCGTCGACGGCCTGATCTGCGGCGGCCCCAGCGTGCCGATCGGTGAGAGGCCACCGGAACGGACGTACCCGTTCGAGGCGGTGCTCGATACCCAGGAGGGCTGGGCCAAGCACAACATCCACTTCTGGCGCCGAGACTTCGACGCCTATCTCCAGTTCTTCTTCTCGCGCTGCTTCACGGAGCCGCATTCCAGCAAGCAGATCGAGGACTGCGTGGGCTGGGGCCACGAGATCGGCGCCGAGACGCTCATCGTCGGCCAATATGCCACGGAGCTGACCGCGGACGAGACATTGGCGCTGGCTGCGCGCGTTCGCTGCCCGACCCTGGTCGTGGTCGGCGACCACGATGCGATCACCGGTGATGGGCCCGCCATCGCCCTCGCCGCGGCGATCCCCGGCGCCCGCCTCGTCTCGGTTGCAGGTGGCGGACACGTCCAGGACGCGCGCGACCCTGTTCTGATCAACCTGCTGATCCGCGACTTCGTCGCCACGATCCACCCGGGCTTTGGCCGAAGGCCCGGCTGATGCGCGCGGTCGAACCGGACGCGACGGGGGTCGTCGAATCGGCCGACGGCGTGCGGATCGCGTACGAGGTCGTCGGCGCCGGTGAACCGACGATCGTTCTGCTCCCCTCGACTCCGATCGTCCACTCGCGCCAGTGGAAGGGCCAGGTGCCCTTCCTCGGCCGGCACTATCGCGTCGTCACCTACGACGGACGCGGCAACGGCCGGTCGGACCGGCCGACGGATCCCGCGGCGTATGAGGAAGACCGGATCCTCGGCGACCTCGAGGCCGTCCTGGACGCAACGGGCACCGAACGCGCGGTCCTCGTCGGGCTATGTGGCGATGGCGTCCTGCGATCATTCGAGTTCGCCGCGGCGAATCCGGCGCGCGTCGCCGGGATCGTGGCGATCGCGGTCGGCATCCCATTCCTGGCCCCGGCCCACCCGTGGCGGGCGGCCAAGAGCTTTACGGAGCCCTATCCGGCGTACGACGGTTGGCTCAAGGAGAACGTCAACTACTGGCGAGTCGACTACCCCGACTTCGCCCGCTGGTTCTTCGGTGAGATGACGCCCGAACCGCATTCGACGAAACAGATCGACGACGCCGTCGGCTGGGCGCTCGACGGCGACCCGGAGGCCATGATCGCCGAGGCGCACGTCGAGATGGTTCCGCCGTTTCCGGTCGACGCAGCCGCCGCGGAGGCCCTCGCCCTTGCGGTCCGTTGCCCGATGGTCATCGTGCACGGGACGGACGACCGTTGTCAGCCACCCGCGAGGGCGCATCGCCTCCATGAGCTGACCGGCGCGCCTCTCGTGATGGTCGAGGGCGGCGGCCACATGCTGCCGGGCCGTCAGCCGATCCTGGTCAACCTGGTCATCCGCGACTTCATCAGGTCGCTTGCAAAGGAGACGGTGCATTGAACGCGCCATCGACGACCCGAACCTGGACCCGGGCGCTCTCCCGCCGCCGTCGAGCCCTGTACATCTCCTCTCCCATCGGCCTCGGCCACGCCCAGCGCGACGTGGCCATCGCCGGGGAGCTGCGCAAGCTGCAGCCCGACCTCGAGATCGACTGGCTCGCCCAGCACCCGGTCACGGCGGTGCTGACGGAGCACGGGGAGCGGATCCACCCGCTGAGCGCCGAGCTCGCCTCAGAATCCGCCCACATCACGGCCGAATCGGGCGATCACGACCTGAACGCCTTCCAGGCCATCCGGCGCATGGACGAGATCCTCGTCAACAACTTCATGGTGTTCTACGACGCCGTCGAGAGCGGCGATTACGACCTCGTCATCGGGGACGAGGCCTGGGACGTCGACTATTACCTGCACGAGAACCCTGAGATCAAGCGCACGGCGTTCGCCTGGATGACCGACTTCGTCGGCTGGCTGCCGATGGCCTCGGGCGGCGAGCGCGAGGCCTATCTCACGGCCGATTACAACGCCGAGATGATCGAACAGGTCGAGCGCTTCCCCCGGATCCGCGACAAGGCGATCTTCGTGGGCGAGCCGGACGACATCGTGCCCGACGACTTCGGGCCGGGCCTGGGATCCATCCGCGAGTGGACGGAGCGCCACTTCGACTTTAGCGGCTACGTGACCGGGTTCGACCCGACGCCCCTGATCGAACACCGCGAGGAGCTGCGCCGAGAGCTCGGTTTCGAGCCGGATCAGCGGGTCGTGATCGTGACTGTGGGCGGGTCCGGGGTCGGCGAATCACTGCTCCGCCGCGTCATCGCGAGCTATCCCGAGGCATCGCGCCGGGTGAACGGGCTGCGCATGATCGCCGTCGCCGGTCCACGGATCGACCCAGCGTCGCTTGACGCGCCGGCCGGCGTCGAGGTGCGCGCGTTCGTCCCCGACCTGTATCGACATCTCGCGGCCTGCGATCTCGCGGTCGTGCAGGGCGGCCTGACCACGACGATGGAGCTGGCCGCCGCCCGCCGGCCGTTCCTGTACTTCCCGCTACGCGACCATTTC
>JAXDKY010000105.1:0-7785 GCA_034666885.1 Chloroflexota bacterium | reverse complement strand
GGTCTGCGGCAAGGGCCCCTCGGCGGCGTCGACGAGCAGGAGCACCGAATCGACCATGAGCAGCGAGCGCTCGACCTCGCCGCCGAAGTCCGCGTGCCCCGGCGTGTCGACGATGTTGAGGCGGATGTCCGCGTAGTCGACCGTCGTCTGCTTGGCGAGGATCGTGATGCCCTTCTCGCGCTCCAGGTCGCCCGAATCCATGACCCGGTCGACCACCGCCTGGTTCGATCGGAATGCCCCGGTCTGGCGGAGCATCGCGTCGACGAGCGTGGTCTTGCCGTGGTCGACGTGCGCGACGATGGCGACATTGCGCAGATCGTGGCGGGTCGAGAGCGCGTCGTTGGCGGGGGTCTTCGGGGGGCTGTCGGGCACGGTGGGGCGGGACTCCGGACGATGTGGGGACGGCCGATTGTCCCACGGAACGCCTGCTAGCATCGAAGCCTGATGACCGTCGCCGCCGTGATCCTGTCTGCGACCGCCGAGGGAGCGCTCACCGACACCCTGGGCCAGCGGCGCGTCCGGCGCCTCGTGGACATCGCCTGGTCGGGTGGGGCGCTGCCGGTCGTCGTCGTGTCACCGGACGAGGACGGGGCGGTCGCGACGGCGCTCGTCGGCAGCGAGGCCGTCTACGGCACCCCCGCCCCGGCCGAGAGCGGCCCGGCCGGCCAGATGGTGCGCGGCGCGGAGCTGGCGCTCGCCGAAGTCCGTGACACGAGCGCGGTGCTGATCTGGCCGGCACGGATGACGTGGGTCGGTCCCGAGACCGTCACCTCGCTCATCGAGGCCCACGGCCTGTCGTCCGACGAGATCCTGCGACCCGCGTGGAATGGCGAGATGGGCTGGCCGGTGCTGGTGCCGGTCGCGTCGCTGGACGTATTGCGCGGCGTCGCGCCGCACCGCATGCCAACCGACGTCGTGGACGATCTGGCGAGGACGGTCGCGTCACGCCTCGTCGAGGTGGGCGACCCCGGGGTCGTTCTCGACGCCGATACCCCGTTCGGGGACCTGCCGCCCTACGACGGGCCACCGGATCCGCCCGCGGGCCACACCCACGAGTGGGGCGACGGGGTGGAGGACGAAGGCGTCGACGAGAGCGTGCCAGGCGAGGGGCGAGGCCTCGCGCCGTTCCCGCAAGCAGGCGACGACGAGGCCTCCGACGCGGGTTGACCCCGCCGCATTACCAGGTCGGGGGTGTTACGCGACGTAGGGCAGCAGGACTGCAGCGACCAAGGCCGCAACCGCCAGCGTCACGTTTCGACGGTCGGGTTCCACGAGCTCCGGCTGGTATTCGTGTCCGTGCTCGCGACTCAGGACCATCAAGGCGCCGATCGCCTCGAGGGGAAGGCTGACGTTGTGTTGGCTAAACGCCATCACAGCACGGAGCAGACCGACGACCACGAGCACATAGCAGATCGGGGCGATAGCCTGGACCGCCCACCACTTGCCGCGATCGAGGTCGACGATGACGGTGAGGAGTGTCGTCACGGTGAGGATCGCCGAGGCTATGAGGATGACCGCGGTCTGGCCAGATGATCTCGTGATCACCGCGGCGCTCGCCACGATCACCACCAGCGTCAGGATGGCGAACAAGACGCCAGCCCAGCGGCGGTACGGCTCGAGTACCTCCGGGACATCCTCGACCGGGATCGGCACCTGGCTGAGCTCCTGCGACAGATCCATGGCGGGATGCTAGTCGACGACGATCGCCGATCCGTCGCGCGAGCGGCGCAGGCCATCGCGCAGGCGGGCCAGCGGCACGGTGGCGACGGCGATCCCACCGATCACGAGCGCGACTCCGAGGAGTTGCGGGACCGACGGCCGCTCGGCCAGGAGCACCACGCTCAGCCCGACCGTGAGCACCGGCTGGACGAGCAGGATGATCGAGGTCACGACGGCCGGCAATCGCGGCAGCGCCAGCGAGATGCATAGGTAGCCGATCGACTGCGACGTGACGCCAAGCACGGCCAGCCAGGCTAGGCTCGCGAGCGGCGGCGCGAGATCCAGGTCGCCGATGACCAGGCCGGCGGCGCCCGACACGACGACCGTGGCCATCGTCGCGATCGCCACAGGTCCCGCCGGTCGGCGCGGGTCGCGTCCACCGGCCCGGATCAGCAGGAGATACGCGGAGTAGCACAGCGCGGTCCCGAGGCCGATGACCACGCCGAGTGCCGGATTCGCGCCGTACGCCCCGGCGCCGATCGCTCCGGAGATCAGCACGACGCCCACCAGCACCACGGGCAGCGCCAGGAGCGTCGGCCGGGATGGCCGCTCCCCGAAGACCAGCCACGCGACGACACCGACCACGAGGACCTGAAGGTTGCCGAGGACCGTCGCCAGTCCCGCCCCGACGTACTGGATCGCGTGGTGCCACGTCAGGAGGTCGCCGGCGAAGAAGATCCCGGCGATCACCGCGAACCGGCGGGCGCGACCGGGGAGCGGGCCGTAGCGTCGCCGCTCGGCCCAGGCGACGAGCACGAGGAGCGGCAAGCCGAACGCCGCTCGGAACACGGTGCCGGTCGACGGCGAGACCGCCGCGTAGCGGTAGAAGATGCCGGAGAACGCGATGCACAAGGCGCCGATCAGGGCGGCCAGCCGAGGCCGGCTCGCGATCGCGTCGAGCGCCGGGATCCCGAGGTCGGTGCCGGTGGCGGCGGTCAGCCTTGGACCTCCGTGCGCGCGGCGCTGCCACGCGGCGGGGTCCGCTCGAGCGCCACGTCAGCCGGCCGGTGCCTTGGGCGGCAGGCCCACGAACCGCAGCCCGAGCTCCTCGTACTGCTTCGGCTCCGGGGCCGAGGGCGCCTCGAGCATCGGATCGGTGCCGGACTGGGTCTTGGGGAAGGCCATGACCTCGCGGATGTTCGTCTGCCGCGCGAAGATCATCGCCCAGCGATCGATGCCAAGCGCGATCCCACCGTGCGGCGGCGCGCCGTAGTCGAAGGCATCGAGGACCGCACCGAACTTCTCGCGCATCCCCTCCACGGACTGGCCTTGCAGCGCGAAGCTGCGCTCGAGCAGGTCGCGCTGGTTGATCCGGATGGAGCCGCCACCGATCTCCCAGCCGTTGAGCGCGATGTCGTACTGCAGCGCCCGGGCGCGACCGGCGGGGTCCTCCGGCGACGGCCGGGCCGGGTCGCCGGACGCGGTGACAAGCAGCGCCTCGTCCTCCGGCAGCACCCCACTGAACGGATTGTGGGTCGCATCCCAGCGGTTCAGCTCCTCGTCCCACTGGTACATCGGGAACCGGTTGACCCAGGCATAGGCGAGCACGTTCGGGTCCGCCAGGCCGAGGCGCTCACCCAGTTCTACCCGCAGCCGCCCCAGCACGTCCGCGGTGATCGCGGCCGTGTCGGCGACGATGAGGATCAAGTCGCCCTCGGCCGCGGTCGTCTCCTCGATCAGCGAGCGGGTGAGCTCGTCCGACAGGAACTTCGCGATCGGGCTCTTGATCTCGCCGCCCGGCTCCAGGGCGAGGTAGGCCAGGCCCTTGGCCCCGAACCGCCTGGCGCGCTCGGTCAGCTCGTCGATCTCGCGACGCGTGATCCCGGCCATCCCGGGGGCCACGATCGCCTTCACCCGGCCACCTGCGGCGAGCGTCTCGTCGAAGACGCGGAAGCCGGAGTTCGGCTCGCCGTCCGGTGCCACGAGCCGCGGGCCGAGGTCGACGAGCTCCATCCCGAAGCGCAGGTCCGGCTTGTCGCTCCCGAACCGATCCATCGCCTCGTCATACGTGAACCGGGGGAACGGCACCTGCTGGATCGGTCGGTCGGGGGTCGTCGCGCGCGAGACCTCGATGGCCATTGCCTCGACGAAGCCCATCACGGTCTCCTCGTCGACGAAGCTCATCTCGAGGTCGAGCTGGGTGAACTCCGGTTGGCGGTCGCCGCGCAGGTCCTCATCGCGATAGCAACGGGCGATCTGGAAATAGCGGTCGACCCCGGCGACCATCAGCAGCTGCTTGAGCTGCTGTGGGCTCTGGGGCAGCGCGTAGACGCTCCCCGGCTGGAGCCGGCTCGGGACGATGAAGTCGCGGGCGCCTTCCGGGGTGCTCTTGATGAGCGTCGGCGTCTCGACCTCGACGAAGCCGTTCGCGTGGTGCACCTCGCGGATCGACTGGACCATGCGGCTGCGGAGGAGCAGGCGGTCGGCCATCGGCTGGCGCCGGAGGTCGAGGTAGCGGTACTTGAGCCGCACGCCCTCGTCGACCGACGCGTCCGGCTCGTTGATGTAGAACGGAGGCGTCTTCGCCTCCGACAGGATCTCGACCTCGGTCGCCTGGAGCTCGATCTCGCCGGTCGGCAGCTTCGCGTTCTCGGTCCCGGGCAGGCGCCGGGCGACGTTGCCACGGACCATGACCACGAATTCCGGTCGGACGCGGCTGGCCGTCGCGTGCGCGTCGGGTGCATCGGCCTTGTCGATGACGACCTGGGTGATGCCGTGCCGGTCACGGAGGTCGAGGAAGATCAGCTGGCCGTGGTCGCGCCGGCGATGCACCCAGCCCGCGAGCCGTGCCTCGATGCCGGCGTCGGCGGCGCGCAGTTGTCCGGCCGTGTGGGTCCGGTAGGGCGTGGCGAGACCGGCCGTCGAGGGGTTCATGGCCCGCGTATGGTAGCCGCTCGGCGGGCGACCACCCGGTCACCGAACGCAAGGAGGATGTGATCCGATGAGCCGGTTGCTGGTCCAGATCGCCACGGGTCCGGAGAACCCGACCCGCGTCGCGCTGGGATTGCTCGTAGCCAGGACGGCGCTGGGTGAAGGGCACGAGGTCGATGTCTTCTTCGCCGGTGACGGCGTGAGCATCCTGCGTCCCGAGACGCTCGACGCCGGGCAGGGAATCGGCCTGGGCGCCTTTCGCGAACACGTGGATGCGCTGGTTTCGGGCGGTGCGGCCCTCTACGCCTCGGTGATGTCCAGCACGGCCCGCGGCGTGACCCCCGACACGCTCGGCGGTCTGCCGGTCACGTTGTCCCTGCCGCCGCGGTTCGTCGAGCTCATCTTCCGCGCGGACCGCATCATGACCTACTGACGGGTCGTCACCCTTCGCGGCCTATCCCTCCGGGTGGCCGTGGTGGTGCGCGCCATGGGCTCGCGCGATCTCGCGCGCGACGTCGGCCACCGGCACCACCTTCTGCGTGCCCGCCGGCAGGTCCCGGAGCTGGACGTCCCCGTCGGTCAGCTCGTCGCCGACGATGATCGCGAAATGGGCGTGCTCCTTGGCCGCCGACTCGAGCTGCTTGCCGAGCTTGCGCCGGCCGAGCTCGGCCCGGGCGGTCACGCCGGCCGCGCGCAGGTCGGTCGCGATCCGGAGGCGGCTCACCGTGTCGTCGGGATCGGCACCGACGACCACCACGGTCGGCGGGGCCTGCGTCGTGACGCCACGGCCCTGCTCGTCGAGCGCCAGGAGGAGCCGATCGATGCCGACGCCGAACCCGATCCCCGGCGTCGGGCGACCACCGAGCAGCTCGACCAGTCCGTCGTACCGACCACCGCCGCCGAGCGCCTGCTGCTGGCCCTCGCGCCCGGCGACGTAGTACTCGAACGCGGTCCGCGTGTAGTAATCGAGGCCGCGGACCAGGCCGGGCTCCAGTCGATACGGCACGCCGAGGGCATCGAGATGGCCGCGCACGCCGGCGAAATGCTCGGCGCAGGCGTCGCACAGCCGGTCGGTGATGTGCGGGGCGCCGGCGTTGAGCGCCGCCATCGCCGGGTCTTTCGAATCGAGCAGTCGGAGCACGTTGCGTTCCAGCCGGTCGCGCTCGACCGGCGGCAGGTCCGCGACGTGGGACCGGTAGTAGTCGGTCAGCTCCGCGACATAGGCCGGCCGGCAGGCCGCGTCGCCGATCGAATTGAGCAACACCTGGACCCCGCTGAGCCCGGCGTCTGCGTAGTAGCGCGCCCCGAGCTCGATGATCTCGGCGTCCACGGCCGGGCCGAGGTCGCCGATGGCCTCGATGTCGAACTGCCAGAACTGGCGGTAGCGACCCGCCTGCGGGCGGTCGTAGCGGAACATCGGGCCGATCTCGTAGACCTTCACCGGTTGCGGCCATGTCTGCATCCCGTGCTGGACGTAGGCGCGGACGATGCCGGCGGTCGGCTCTGGCCGGAGCGCCCACGATTCCGCCTCCTCCGAGCGCGGGGCGATCCGGAAAAGCTCCTTCTCGACGATGTCGGTGACCTCGCCGACGCCGCGCTCGAAGACCGCCGTCTGCTCGAACATCGGGGTCTCGATGCGCCCGTAGCCGTAGCGCGTGGCGAGGTCCGCGGCCAGCCGCTCGAGGCGGGTCCAGGCCAGCGTCTCGGTGGGCAGCAGGTCGCGCGTGCCCCGCGGGGCCTTGAAGGTCGTCATCGGTGCGAGTCTAGGGTGTCAGGCGGCGACGACGGGCCTGCATCCCGCGCGGTCCCGGCCTGACGACGTTGCTAGTCGTCGAGCGTGGTCGGCGTATCCAGGCGATCCTCTACTGCAGTTTCCCGATCATGTTCGAGGTCGTGCTCCACGCGTTCCTCCGCCAGCTCTTCCTGGACCGCGTCGGTCCTTGCCGACTTTGGTTCGGATCCGGCACCAGCGAACATCGCCCGTAGGCGATCCATCCAGCTCATCGCCGTTCTCCTCTGTCGCTCGCCCTGGCGTCCCGACCGATCAGCCGAGATCGCGCTGGACGTTGATCACGTCCTTGAGGTTCTCGATCCTGCTCATGACCCGCGCCAGCTGCGACACCGAGTGGACCTGCAACGTGGCGGTCACCACAGCCGTGTGATCCGGGGTCACGCCAACGGACGCGGCCACGATATTGACCTTGTTCTCGGCCACGACCTGGGTGATGTCGGAGAGGAGACCAGTCCGGTCGTAGGCCTCGACCCGGATCGCGATCGGGTACGTCTGGCTGGCTTCCGCTTCCCATTCCACGTCGATGAGCCGGCTGACCTCGCGCTCGTTTACGACCGTCGGACAGGACTGCAGGTGCACGGTCACGCCTTTGCCGCGGGTGATGAAGCCCACGATCGGGTCGCCCGGGATCGGCGAGCAGCACTTGGCGAAGCGCACGAGCAGGTCGCCGACGCCCTTGACCCGGACCCCGCCGGTCCGCGCGGTCTGCTGCGGCGGCGCGACGGTCGGCAGCTGGCTCTGGCCGTCATCGACCACGCCCAGGCGCATGACCACGGTCTGGGCACCCACGGCGCCGTAGCCGATCGCGGCATAGAAGTCGTCGGCCGTCTCGTAGTTGAACTGCCGGGCCACCTCGGCGATCTTGTCGTGCCCCACCGCGCCGATCGTCGTTCGCGCCAGGCGCCGCAGCTCGCGCTCCAGCGATTCCCGGCCGTGGCTGATGTTCTCGTCGCGGTCCTTGCGCTTGAACCACTGGCGGATCTTTTCGCGGGCGTGGCTGGTCCGCACGACATTCAGCCAGTCGCGCGAGGGGCCGTGCTCGCCCTTGGTCGTGACGATCTCGACGATGTCCCCGTTCTTGAGTCGATAGTCGAGCGGGACGAGCCGGTTGTTGACCTTGGACCCGATCGTCCGGTGCCCGACGTCGGTGTGGATGCGGTACGCGAAGTCGAGCGGCGTGGCGCCCGCCGGCAG
This sequence comes from Chloroflexota bacterium, assembly GCA_034666885.1. Taxonomy (GTDB): domain Bacteria; phylum Chloroflexota; class Limnocylindria; order Limnocylindrales; family CSP1-4; genus SPCO01. The sequence continues at coordinate 209 of JAXDKY010000105.1, read as the reverse complement.
GTCCTTGATGTCGCCCTTCGGGGTGAACACGAAGACCTGGTCCTGGAAGATGTCGAGCTTGATGCCCTCGACGAACTCGGTCGCGTCCGACTCGGACACGTCCCGCTGCCAGTCCATGAGCTGGCGCAACCAGGCGAGCTTGGCGTCGTATTCGCGGTCGGACTTGGTGCCTTCCTTGTAGCGCCAGTGCGCGGCGATGCCGACCTCGG
>JAXDKY010000104.1:0-6615 GCA_034666885.1 Chloroflexota bacterium | reverse complement strand
CCTGTGCGGCAAGCGCGATGCGCCGCGCGGCCGGGGCCGAGATACGGGGAAGCGGCGAACGCACGAGCGGCACGTTACTGGATGAGGATGCCGAGATGTGACATGAAGGCGCGGCGGGCACGGGCCGGCGCGTGGCGTCGCGCTGCCTCCGTGCGCCCCGGGAGGTGCGAGACAGGCGGAGGCTGGCCGCAGCGCTCCGGCGGCCAGCCTGCCGTGACGCGGTCAACGAGCTAGCGAGCGTGCCGCGCGAACATCCCGCTGGCGATGCCGCCGAGGAGCCGGCGAACGAGTCGATAGACGCCCGCCGGGCCGCCGTCCGACCGCCACTGCTCGAGGAGCAGGATCCCGATCAGAGCGACTTCGATGCCCTTGTCGAGGTAGGCGAGATCGAATCGCGCCCCGAAGGCGACCCAGCCCGCGACGGTCACGGCGGCGAAGCCCAACAGTGCGAGGCGAATGAGCCAGCGATACCGAGCGAGGGGACCGGGCACGACCATCGCGAGCGCGAGGACCGAATAGCCGACCGCGTTCGCCAAGAACATCAGCCCGCCGAGGGAGGCGTGGATCTGGGCCGTGGCGAGGGTCAACAGGACGACGATCGTGCGCAGGACGAGGGTCGTGAGTTGGATGGTGGGGGTCTTCCCGCGGGTGATGGCAACCATCTCGGTGCTCCTTTGCAGGGGAGCGATTACGTGCTACCGCTCCATAGCACGTATCCTGTACCGAGAACATGCTACTGTCAAGTAGCACGATAACCGACGCCGCTTCGCCTAAGCTGGGCCGACCATGCGCGGGAGACAGAGGCGAGCGACGTGACGACGAGGATCGAGCGGATACGCCCGTTCACGCGACTCTTCAATCCGCTGATGCGCCCGTTCGCGGCGCACCTTCCAGGGTTCGCGATCATCGGCTATGTCGGGCGGCGATCGGGGCGGCGATATCGCACGCCCATCAATGTGTTCCACCGCGATGGCGACTACGTCTTCGCGTTGACCTATGGGCCGGATGCGCAATGGGTACGCAACGTCCTGACGGCCGGCACCGCTGAACTGGAGGAGCAGGGCCGGACCGTCACCCTCCGCGACCCGCGACGCATCACGGACGCGAAGGCCAGCCTGATGCCGCTCGTGGTCCGGCTGTTCCTCCGCGCGATGCGGGTCACGGAATTCCTCCGGATGTCACGCGCGGTCGCTGACCCGGGCACGCCTCGACAGCCGCGGACATAAAGACGGAGCGGCTCCCGAAGGAGCCGCTCCGATGCTGTCCCGGTGAAGGTATCCGCCGAGGCGGACGCTTCTGCCACGCGCCAAAGGCATCTATCACGTCGGCTGCACCGACTACCCTGACCCTACCTACCCATGACCTTGACGCTGGGGCAGCGCTGAATTAACAGCCCCCATATCCTACCTCGTGAGGGGCCGTTTTCCAAGGGTTTTGGCACAGGGAACTGTGTAAATTCCTTAATCTTTGTGGTGCGCGGGCACCGCGCGGGCGTTTTCAGTCCTCGTGGACGGTCACCTTGGTCATCGCCACGGGCTCGTGGGGCAGGTCCTTGCCGTCGCGCGGCGCGGACACGATCTTGTCCACGATGTCGAGGCCGCGCGTCACCTGGCCGAACAGCGTGTAGTTCTTCGGCAGGCGCCCGGCGAGGTCGTCCGTGCAGATGAAGAACTGGCTGCCGTTGGTGTTCGGGCCGGCATTGGCCATCGCGAGCGAACCGCGCTGGTAGTCGCCCTTGACCGCCTCGTCCTCGAACTTGTAGCCGGGCCCGCCGGTGCCGACCCGGCCGCGTTCCAGCGCCGATTTCTTGCCGTACTGGCCGTCACCGCCCTGGATGACGAAGCCCGGGATGACGCGATGGAAGATCACGTCGTCGTAGAAGCCCTTCTTCGCGAGGTCGATGAAGTTCTGGGCGGCCTTGGGGGCGCTCTCGTCGTAGAGCTCGATGTCGATGTCGCCGATCTCGGTGGCGATGGTGGCTCGGGTCATGGGCAGGCTCCTTCTTGCTGGGCGAGGGACGGTGTCAGGGGGTCGAGACAGTGACCTTGGTCATCGGGACCGGATCGAGGGCCTGATTGCCGGACGACTGTCCGCTGTTGGGCATGGCCACGATGGTGTCGACGACATCCATACCGGCGCTCACCTCGCCGATGATCTGGTAGGTATTGGCGGACGCCAGGGCGGGCTGCGCCGCGTCATCGACCACGATGAAGAACTGCGACCCGACCGAGTTCGGCTGGGGCGTCCGGGCCATGGCGATGGTCCCCCGGTGGTACGCCGTCGTGACGGGCTCGTCGGCGATCGTGTAGCCCGGCCCGCCGGTGCCGGTACCAGTCGGGTCGCCGCCCTGGATGACGAAGCCCGGCACGAGGCGATGGAACACGACGCCGTCGTAGTAGCCGCACGAAGCGAGCGCGACGAAGTTCCCGACGGCGATCGGGGACAGGTCCGCCTTGAGCGACATCGTGATCGTGCCCTTGTCGGTCTCGATCGTGACGGTCCGTGTCTCTCCCGCAGCAAGGGCCTCGGGCTGGCTCTTCGGGCAATCCGCGGTCGCTGCCCCCGACGGCGCGGCCGAGGCCGCTGTGCTCGGACCGGCGGTCGGCGATCCTCCGCCGCCCGAGGTACACGCCGCGATGAGCGAACCGCTGAGCAGCGAGAGGGCCAGGGCGAGCGTGGCGCGGCGTCGATGGCGAAGGATCATGCGGCGGCCTCCAGGGCGGCGGGAAGATCGATGGCACCGGAGAGGATCGCCTCCCCGAGGATGACGCCGGCGGCGCCCGTATCGCGCAGCCGGCGCAGGGCATCGAGATCGCGAACCCCACCGGCGACGATGATCTCGGCATCGTACGACCGAACGAGCGAACCCACCCGCTCGAGGTCGGGCGCGGTCCCGCCATGGGCGAGGACCAGCCGCGTGACGCCGGCACCAACGAGCTCCTCGACAAGCCCCGCGATCGACGGCGGCGTCGTCCGTCGCCACGGGAAGGCGGCCAGTCGCTCGGGTCGCGGGTCGAGCCCGACGGCAAGCCAGTCGCCCGCGATCGCGAGACAGGCGCGCAGGTCCTCGGGTCGGTCGGCGATGGCGGTCGTGAGCACGACCCGGGTCGCCCCGGCCGCGAACGCCAGCTGGATGGCCTCGGCCGAGTCGAGGCCGCCGGCGAGCTGCAGTGGCACCGCGGTCTTCGAGGCGACGGCCCCGACCGCGTCGAGGCTGGCCGGGCTGCCGGACCGGGCGCCCTCGAAGTCGACGAGGTGGATCAGCCGGGCGCCCTGCGCGACGAGCCGCTCCACGATCCGTTCCGGCCGGTCGGTCGGGGCGCCGATGCCGGCCGACGCGCCGGGCCAGTACACGACGCGCGAGCGCCCGCGTTCGAGGTCGATGGACGGGATGACCTGCACTGGCGCCTAGACCCCTTCGCCGGCCAGCAGGCGTCGATGGAAGCTGATCGGCAGCGAGCCGTTGCGCAACAGGGTGTCGTGGAAGCCCTTCAGGGAGAAGGCGTCGCCCAGCCGTCGTTGCTCGTCGGCCCGCAGGTTGAGCAGCAGGGTCCGCCCGAGCAGGTACGACAGGGGATAGGTCGGACGGTACGTGTACCAGCGCGCCTCCGCGGCCGCATTCGGCCGTTCGAAGTTCGTGTGCTCGACCATGAAGTCGATCGCTTGGGCCAGGGTCAGCTCACCACGGTGCATCCGGACGTCGAGGATGATCCGACACGCGCGCCAGATCGCGTCGGTGTGCATGACGACGCGGAAGCGCGGATCGTCGTCGAAGCCGTGCTCGCGCATCATCAGCTCGGAGTACATGCCCCAGCCCTCGACGAATTCGGGGGCGTCGGCCAGCAGCCGCGTGAGCGATGGGTTCCGCCGCGCCGTGTCGAGCTGGAGGTGGTGACCGGGATAGGCCTCGTGGATGCTGGTGTTGCTGATCGAGGCGTAGTTGTGCTCGCGCATCGCGTTCGCGTCGCCGTCCACGGATGGCGTCACCACGTAGATCCCCTTGGGGTCGCGATCGAACGTCGCCGGCTCGAAGTAGGCCGCGAACGGCAGGACGTTGCGCAGGTACTCCGGCGTCTCGCGAACCTCGATGCGCTCGTCCGAGGGGACCGTCATGAGGTCGTGCTCGATCAGGTGCGCCCGGGAGCGAAGCATCACCGTGCGGTAGGCGACGAGCGCGGCCTCGAAATCGGCCGGCTGGTCGGATTTGATGCGGTCGACGACCTCGGCTTCGGACGCGTCCGGATCGACCTCGCGGGCGGCCGCCACGCGGGCCGCCTTCTCTTCCGTGAGCTTCTGCCAGCCGAGCTCCAGGATCTGATCCGCATCGTGGCCGTCGAAGGCCCGCAGGGCGACCATCGCGTCATGCCGCTCGCGCCCGATCGGCCACCCGTCGTCGCCGTCGGCGAGCGTGCCCTCGAGGAGATCCGTGTACATCTCGACGGCGACCTTGGCGGCGTCGATCGCGCGCGCCAGCCGGCGGCTTTCGGGCTCCGCGAGGACGCCGTTCGCGGCAGCCGCGATCTCGTCGAAGAACGCCGGCAGGTCGGCCGCGGTCTCGAGCTCGATGCGTTGCCACGTCCGGACCTGCGGCCCGACGGCGCGCGTGCGCGCTTGTTCGAGGTGCTCGGGTACGCCCTCGAGGCGGCCGGCGATGGCGGTCAGTCGCTCCGCGAGCGGGGCATGGTCGCGGGCGAACAGGAGGAAGAGGCCGTCGCCGATCGTGTCGAGCGCGAACGACCGTCGCTCCCAGATGCGCAGGACGTCGGTGTCGAAGATGGCCCGGCGCACGTTGTGCAGCTCCAGGTCGCGCTCGAACCGGGCGGTCGCCGACAGGTCGGCCGGGTCGATGGCCTCCACCTCGGTCAGGTGAACGCGGTCCGCCGCGAGCTCGTCGAGCAGGACCTCGCGTCCGCCATCGCCGAGCTCGTCATCCCGCGCGTGCAGCCCGATCGCCGTCCCGAGGATCGGGTTGTCGCGGACGAGCCGACGGAGGCGAGCCTCGACGAGGTCGTAGAACGCGTCGTCCCTGGGTCCGCGGTCGGGCGCCGGAGCGGGGCGCGGCAGGTCCGGCGCGAGCGTCGAGTCGGTCAAGATGGCTCCTGGGGGTCGTGACTTGGTAGAGATGTCGCGGCCGGCCCGCGAGCCGGCCCGTCAGGCGGTCGCGACGATCGGTCGGTCGCGGGAGGTGGTCGCGGGCGCCGTCTCCGCGAGGGCCTCGCGGGTGGCTCGGATGACGGTGTCGATGTCGTCCGCCGAGACGTCGTGATGCGTGACGGCCCGGACCTGACCGTGCGCATATTCCACCATCAGCACGTTCCGCGCTCGGAGCGCGTCGAGGAAGACAGCCCGGTCGCGATCCACCTTGAACAGGACGAAGTTGGTGGCCACGCGCTCGGGGTCGAGTCGGCCTGGCCGCGGCTGGGCGGTGCCGCCGGCGCTTTCGATCCCGTCCAGGTCGGCCAGCGCCTCGGCGAGACGGCGGGCGTTGGCGTGGTCGTCGGCCAGCCGGTCGATCATGCCGGCCGGGCCATCGGCCAGGGCGACGAGACCGGCGGCCGCCAGCACACCCGCCTGGCGCATCCCGCCACCGACGAGCTTGCGCCCGCGCCGCGCCCGGGCGATGACCTCGCGCGAGCCGACGAGCACGGAGCCGACGGGGCAGCCGAGCCCCTTCGATAGGCAGAACGAGACGGTGTCGGCGGGGTCCGCCAGGTCGCGGGCGGTCACCCCAGCCGGTCGCTGCGCCACGACCGCGTTCCAGAACCGCGCACCATCGATATGGAGCGGGACGCCGTGGCGGCGCGCGATCGCCGCGACCTCGCGGATGTACGCGGGCGTCAGCGGCTGGGCCATCGAATGCGCGTGGGTGTTCTCGAGGGTCACGAGCCCCGACAACGGCTCGTGCGGATCGGTCGGGTCGCGGAACGCGGCATCTATGGCGGCGGGGTCGAGCGTGCCGTCGGGCCGGTCCTCGAGGCTCCGAGCGCTCACGCCCACGATGACCGCGTGCCCGGCGGCTTCGTCGATGACCAGGTGGTGCTCCGCCCCCGCGATGACCTCCTGCCCCCGGCCGAGGTGCGCCAGCATGGCCACGAGATTGCCCATCGTGCCGCTGGCGACGAAGAGGCCGGCGTCCTTGCCGAGCAGATCCGCGGCCCGCTCTTCGAGGGCGATGACGGTCGGGTCGTCGCCGAAGACGTCGTCGCCGACGTCGGCGTCCGCCATCGCCCGGCGCATGGCGTCCGTCGGGCGCGAAACGGTGTCGCTGCGGAGGTCGATCGGTCGGTCCGGCATCGTGGCGGAGTATAGGGCGGGCCGGGGACAAGGCCGGGCGCCCTCTGCTATAGTCCGGCCTCGCCACAACTGGACCCGTGGTGTAGCGGCCCAACATGCCAGCCTGTCACGCTGGAGATCGCCGGTTCGAATCCGGTCGGGTCCGCCATCCTTCGCATCTACCTACGCCCCGTCCGCCCGCCCGGACGGGGCGTTCCTCTGTCCGGACGGGGCGTTCCTCTGCCCGGACGGCCGCCGCTGCTACGATCGGCCGCGATGAGACGGCGTCCCCTGATCGTGCTCCTCGGCCTGCTCGCGCTCGCCATCCTCCTGCCGATGAGC
>JAXDKY010000103.1:0-5150 GCA_034666885.1 Chloroflexota bacterium | reverse complement strand
TCCTCCCCGTGACCCGAAACCGGGCCGCGTTTCCCTCCGGCGCTAGCGTGCCACGTTCACCCGGTCCGCCGCCAGCCCTCCGACCCGTTCGATGAGACGGTCGAGGAAGGTCGCGACGTCCGCGCTCTTGGCCACGTCGAGATTCGGGGGCTTGCCGGTGAGGTGGCGATGGTCGGCGACGGTCATGCCGGTCGTGATCTCGCCGCGGGTCTCGACGTCGACGAACAGCGCCTCGGTCTGGACCAGGCTGCGGTCGAGGGTGGCCGCCACGGCCAGCGGATCGTGGATGAACGCGCCGTAGAACCCGTCGTAGTGGCGATGGAATTCGAAGTAGAAACGCAGGGCATCCGCGACGTAGCGGACGATCGGGTTGGCGGCCACGGAACGTTGGGGCGCCATCGGGTCGTCGGCGCCGCCGAGCGCGAGTGAATCGTCCGGGGTGCTGCCCGCTCTCCGCGCGAGGCGGACGACGTGCTCGGGCTCGATGCGCGCTCGCTCGGTGACATCCAGGCCGAGCGCCAGCGGCCGGGGGATCGATGGGTCGGCCGCGATCGCGTCGGCCCAGGCGCGGAAGACGATCTTCGCGGCGTCCGGGTCGCAGTGGATGTTCCACTCGCTGTTGGGCGTCGTGTTGCCGGAGACGCCGAACGCGCCGCCCATCAGGGCATAACCCTTGAGCAGGCGGGGGAGGTCTGGCTCGCGCAACACGGCCAAAGCGAGGTTCGTGAGCGGGCCGAGCGTGACCAGCGTGATCTCGCCCGGCCGGCGGCGCGCTTCGTCGAGGATGAGATCGACTGCGTGACGGTCGCTCAGGGGTCGACTCGGCGGGGGGAGCTCGGCGTGGCCGAGGCCTTGCGGCCCGTGGGTCTCGGGCGTCGTTTCGAGCGGGCGGAGGAGCGGGATCTCGCAGCCCATCGCGACCTCGACGTCGGCGCGGCCGGCGAGCTCGAGCACCGCCCGGGTGTTGATCCCGACCTGGTGGGCGTCGATGTTGCCCGACACGCAGGTGACGGCGACGAGGTCGGCGTCTGGCGACGCCGCCGCGTAGAGCAGGGCGAGGCTGTCGTCGATTCCCGTGTCGACATCGAGGATGAGGGGGAGGGGCGGGGCCACGGGCGGATGCTAGCGGACGGTGTCGGCGTGCGTGAGGATCGTGGCGACAAGCTCGGCTGGCGGTCGCGTGGCGTCCAAGGTGAGGTCGGCGACGTCCTGTAGGGCGGTCGTGCGGGTGCGGGCCTGTCCGGCGATGACCGCGGTCAGGTCCGGGCCGAAGTCCGGCCGGTGGTCGTCGGGTCGGAGGCGGGCCGCGATCTCCCTGGGCGTCGCCCGGAGCCAGACGACGAGGTGCTTGCGGGCTCGCATCCTGGCGCGGCAGACCGGGTCGTCGAGCGTGCTCGCGGCGGCGCTGATGACGGTCGTGCCGGGCCGGCGGAGCGCATCGAGCAGGTGCCGCGCCTCCAGCGCGTGGAGCGCCTCGATGCCGTCGCGTGCGGCCAGCTGGCGGCCGGTCAGGCCGGTCTCGCGCTCGATATCGATGTCGGAATCGTGATGCGGGACCCCGAGCGCCGCGGCCAACGCGGCCCCGACCGTGGTCTTGCCACTCCCCATCAGCCCGACCAGCACGATGTGCCCCATCGGGAGAGTGTGCCCGAGGTGGGCCGCAGTCTACACTCGGTCGGTGAGCTCGCCGCCCATCGCCCCGCCCGCGACGATCGGCATCCTCGGAGGCGGGCAACTCGGCCGGATGCTCGCACTGGCGGCTCGCGAGATGGGCTACCGGATCGCCGTCATGGACCCGGACCCCGACTGCCCGACCGCGTCCGTTGCCGACCGGCAGGTCATCGCCGGGTACGACGATATCGGCGGCGCCCTCCGACTCGCCGCGCTGTGCGACGTAGTGACCTACGAGCTCGAGCACGTCGCAGCCGCCGTGATCGACGCCGTCGACGCGATCGTGCCGGTCCGGCCCGGTCGCGTGCCGTTGCTCGTCACGCAGGATCGGATCGCCGAGCGACGCTTCGCCGAGGAACACGGCGCGGCGGTCGCGCCGTGGCGAGAAGTCCGAACGACGACCGAACTGGAGACGGCCGCCGCAGAGCTCGGCCTGCCGCTCAGACTCAAGGCGACGACCGGCGGCTACGACGGCCGCAGCCAGGTTCGGGTCGGGGTCGCCGACGAGGTCGGAAGCGCCCTGAAGCGCCTTGGGAGACCGTCCGGCGAGCCCCTCCTCGCCGAGGCGGAGATGGCGTTCCAGATGGAGGTCTCGACGATCATCGCGCGCGGACCCGACGGCCTGTGCGCGACGTACCCACTGGCGCGCAACACGCACGACGACGGGATCCTCGCGGAATCCGTGGCGCCGGCTCCGGTCGACGCGGAGGTCGCCGACCGTGCCGCCGCCCTCGGGGAGCAGCTGGCCGTCGCGATGGGCCTCATCGGCACCCTGACCGTTGAGCTGTTCCTCATGCGCGACGGTCGTCTCGTCGTCAACGAGCTCGCGCCGCGCGTCCACAACAGCGGCCACTGGACGATCGAGGGCGCCGCCACCTCACAGTTCGAGCAACACATCCGGGCCATCTGCGGACTGGGGCTGGGGTCGACGGAGGCGCTGGCACCGGCTGCCCTCGTCAATCTGCTCGGCACGGGCCCGACGCGTCCCGCCCACCTGCAGCCCGAGGATCTGGGCCGCGCCCTGGCGGACCCCGCCGTGCACCTGCATCTCTACGACAAGCGGCGCGTCTTCGAACGACGCAAGATGGGACACGTGACCGCGGTCGGGACCACGGTCGAGGAGGCGCTCGAGCGGGCGCGCGCCGCAGCGGCGCAGTTGCGCTGGGCGGACGAACCGGCCCAGGATCCGACCAAGGATCAGGTCGATCGCCGAAAGGAGGCCCGACGGTGAGCTGGGACATCCAGGGACCGCCCAAGGTCGGGGTCGTCGGGGGCAGTCGGTCGGACTTCCCCGTGCTCGAGAAGGCGTGCGCCGTGCTCATGGAGCTCGAGATCGCGTCCGAGATGCGGGTCGTCTCGGCGCATCGCACGCCGGATCACCTGTTCCGCTACGCGGAGGAGGCGGCGGGTCGCGGGATCCGGGTCATCATCGCCGGAGCCGGCGGCGCCGCCCACCTGCCGGGGATGCTCGCCGCGAAGACCCTCCTGCCGGTCATCGGCGTGCCGATCCCGACCCAGCACTTGGGCGGGATGGATTCGCTGCTGTCGATCGTCCAGATGCCTCGTGGCATCCCGGTTGCGACCGTGGCCATCGGCAAGGCCACGAACGCCGGGCTGCTGGCGGCGGAGATCCTCGCCCTGTCGGACGAACCGCTGGCGGCGCGGCTCGGCGCCTGGCGCGCGGCCCAGACCCAGGGCGTGATGGACGATCCCTCGAACGCCGAGACCTGACGTTCCAGGCGACCTGAGGTTCAGGCCGTGGCTACGGTCTCCGGCGGCAACGCCGCCTTGCGATGCTCGGCCAGGTGGAACCCGATGTCCATCGCGGTCTTGAGCACGACCAGGACGGCCACGGCGGCCGCCGGCGCGCCGGTGATCGCGATGGCGATCCCGCCAAGGATGATCGTGATGTGCAACACGAAGAGGCGTCCGTAGGGCGCGAACATCTGGGCCGCCGGTGACGTCCGACGGTACTCGCCACGCCCCAGGTAGTTGAACCAGAACGACAGGCCGTGGCTGAGCGCCAGGGCGAACACCGCCAGGACGATGGGCCCGAACTGGACGCCGCTGGCCAGGTTCGTTCCGGGGTCGAGTACGGGACCGGCGTAGACGCCATCGAGGAACTGCCCTTCGCTCTTGATGAAGAGCGTGGGCTGCGAGAACTCCGACAACACGCCGGCGAACATCGGCAGCGTCAGCACGAACACCCCGTGCACGACCCAGAAGATGCCGTAGTGGATGAGGAAGAAGCCGGCGATGGCGCCCCGCCCGACGGCACTCATCGGCCGGCCGTTCATGGTCCAGCCGCTCGACGGGACGATCGCTCCCTCGGCGCGCAGGATCTTCAGTACGTTGAAGAACCCCACGACCCCGTTCTCCAGCCAGTACACGATCAGGATCATCCACACGTTCCAGCCGAGGAACAGGACGCCGAACAGCGGGATGGCGTTGGCGACGACGAGCGCGACGACCGCCCCGGTCGAGGAGGCGACGCGATACCACCCGAGGATGCGGTCCACGGGCTGGATGCTACCCGGTCAGGTCAGGCTGGCAAGAGGTCTCGCACAGGGCCGGCGTCGCGACGCGAGCCCGGCTGGGCGAACCCGCCCGACTACGCGTCCCCAGGCGTTCGCCCGGACTTCTCGCTCCCGGCGACCGGTGCCGCGACTGTCACGGTCCGCTCCTCGGCGCCGCGCACGAGCCCGACCTCGAATGGCGGCTTGAGCCCGCCGAGTGCGTCGAACAGGTCGTCCGCGTCGCGGATGGCCTTGCCACCGGCCGACACGATCAGGTCGCCGGCCTCGATCCCGGCCGACTCGGCGAGCGAGCCTTCCTCGACGCCACGGACCAGGATGCCGTCGCGCTCAGCCAGCCCGACCGAACGACGCAACCGACGCGCGACATGGGACGGTGCGATCGCGACACCAAGGCGCAGCCGCTCGGCCGATTCACCACGACCCAGGGCATCGACCCGCGCCCGAAGGGCGGCGTCGGCCGGTAGCGCGAGGTAGAACCCCTCGCCGATCCGGTTCGTGTTGAGCCCGACGAACTTGCCGGCCGCATCGACGATCGCGCCACCGGACGAGCCAGGGGCCAGGGGAGCGGTGTGCTCGACGCTCCCCGCGATCCGCCGCCCGCCCGGGCCACGGAACGACCGCGAAACCGACGAGACGAGCCCGAACGTGACCCGCACGCCGCCGCCGAACGAGGCCGCGACGCCGAATACCGGCGAGCCGACGGCGAGCCCGTCGCCGGCCCCCCAGTCGATCGCGGACGCGCCCGCGGTGTCGACGGCCACGACCGCCAGGTCCCCGTCGGGATCGACGCCGGTCACGGTGCCGCGGGTCGATCGTCCGTCGCCGAACGTGACGGTCACCTCGCCGCCGCGCAGGTTGTGGGCATTGGTGAGGACCTGGCCGTCGGCGATGACGACGCCGGATCCGCGGGCATTGCGGCCGATCGTCACGATGGACGGCCCG
>JAXDKY010000102.1:0-3066 GCA_034666885.1 Chloroflexota bacterium | reverse complement strand
GAGACCCGCAGGATGCCCGGCTGCCGCTCCAGCTCGTCCAGCGTCGCCCAGACCGACCGGTGGCGGCGCCGGGCCGTGTTCACGATGGCGGTCAGGTCCTCGCCGCCCATCCCGTAGACCTCCGACGACGCCAGGGCGTAGAGGTCGACGCTCGACTCCGGATCCGCGACGGCGCGGAGGAAGGCCATCAGCAGGCGCACCTCCGGGCGGGCGTAGAGGCCGGACGAGCCGGAGAACCGCCACGGGATGCCGGCCAGGTTCAACGCTCGCAGGACGGGATCGGCATGGCTGTTCGCCCGGACCAGGACCGCGTGGTCGCGCGGCCGCGCCCCGTCGGCGATCCGCCGTGCGATATCGGTCGAGATCCAGTCGGCCTCCTCCGACCCGGTCGCGAAGGCTTCCAGACGCACCGGCGCCGCGGCCGCGTCCCGGCGGGTCGCCTTGAGGCGCTTCGCGATGCCGGTCCGCACCTCGAGCCGGTCCGGGTCGTTGAACCGGACGAGCCGATACGAGGCGTCCAGGATCGGGCCGAGCGAACGGTAGTTCCGCCGCAGGACCACGGTCCGAGCGCCCTGGTAGCGCTCCTGGAAGTCGAGGATGTTGTCCACGCCAGCACCACGGAACGCGTAGATCGCTTGGTCGTCGTCGCCCACCACGGTGACGTTGCGATGCGGCTCCGCGAGCAGGGACACGATCTCCGCCTGCGCCCGGTTCGTGTCCTGAAACTCGTCGACGAGGATGTACCGGAAGCGTCCCGCGATCGCCGTCCGGGCGGCCGCGGAATCGCGGACCAGGCGCAAGGCGAGCGCGACCTGGTCGCCGAAATCGATGAACCCGTTCGCGGCGAGCAGGGCCTGGTAGCGGCCGAACGCCCGACCGAGCTCCGCCTGTCGTCGCCCGTCCTCGGCGAGCGCTGCGGCGGCCTGTCGATCGGGCTCCCCGCCGGCGGCCGTGGCCAGCGCCGCAGCCTCCGCCTCGACACGCTGGGCGTAGGCCGCATACGTTGCGGGCGTGATGTCCTCGTCCTTGCAACGGCTGAAGAGGGTCGCAAGTGCCCCCAGGAAGCGCGTCGGGTCGCCGAGCGGCCGGTACTCCTCCAACTCGAATTCGTAGAGGTGCTCGCGCAGGAAGATGACGACCTCGGCGCGCGAGAGCACCCGAACATCCGGTGCGAGCCCGAGCTCGAGCGCGTATTCGCGGATGAGCCGGTCGCCGAAGGCGTGGAACGTGGAGATCGACGTGTCCGTATAGCCGTAGGGGACGAGCTGGTCGACCCGGACGGCCATCTCGTCCGCGGCCTTGTCCGTGAAGGTCAGGGCCAGGATCTCCGACGGCTTCGCCCGGCGGGACGCGATGAGCCAGGCGATCCGGCGCGTGATGACCTGCGTCTTGCCGGTCCCGGCCCCCGCGACCACGAGCAGTGGCCCCTCCCCGTGCGTGACCGCGCGGAGCTGGTCGGGGTTGAGGCCACCGAGCAGCGCCTCCATGCCGCTCGGACCAGCCGCGGCCCCGATGACCGCGGGATCCATCACCGGCACGAGCTCGCGCCAGGCGGGGATCTGCTCGAGCGGCATCGGCCCTCGGCGCCGGGCGCGGACGACCGGGCGGGTCACGGCGACGGGGACCTTCGGGGCGGTCGGTTGAGCGATGGGGGCCATGTGCGCACCATCGTCGACCGCTGTGACACCTAGCCTGTCAGGCGCTCGCCTGGCGGATGGCGGCGGTCTCTTCCTCGGACAGCCCGGCGTCCGAGCGGCCCCCGGTGATCGCCTTCGCGTAGACCCGGGTGCCCGTACGGGCGTGCAGGCTGGAGAGCACCCAGCCGTTGCCCTCCGCGTCGAGCAGCGCCAGGGCGAAGCTCTGGTTCCCGCCGGTCTCCTCGAACGGGTTGTAGCGGACCAGGCCGACCCGTTGGAAGCTGCGCTGCGCCGTCGCCTCGAGCGCGCCGGTGCGCGCCTTCAATCGATCGACCTCGCGGGCGACGTCGTAGACCTTCTCGAGGTGCGCCCCGAGGACCCCTTCGAGGCTGCCGCCATCCTCGTCGCGCGTGATCCCGCGCAGCCGCTGGTCGACGCGACCGACACGGCGTGCCAGCAGGATGGCGAGCAGCAGGAGCAGCAGGATCGTCACGCCGAAGGCCACGACGATCGGGCCGACGTAGGGCTGGACGAGCGCGTTCAAGTCGATGGGATGGTCCTCCGGGTGGGTCGTCCGAGTCTAGCAGGGGGCCCTTACCGCCCACGCAGCCCCGGGCCCACGACCCGGGTGGAGTGCTATCCTCTGCCGCTGGCGGACGCGTTCGAACGCGACACCCCCGATGCGACCGACCCTGGAGGCCCTCCGACCCAATGGCCAAGCGTGCACGCAGCAGGACCCGACCGGGCCAGCGCGCGCCATTGCAGCGCTCGACCGGCCGCCCGCCGCTCGCCGTTCCTCCCCTGGCGAACCCGACCGCGCCGTCCCGTCCGCCGACGCTGACCCCGGAAGAGGAGGCGCGCGCCGCCGAGATCGAGGCCCGCCTGGTCGCCGCCGAACGATCGGCCGAGGAGGCGGCTCGACGCCAGGTCCGCGGCCGCGCACCTGCCGAACGCGAAGCCCCCGCGCGCACCGGTTCGATCGCGGTGCGAGCCACCGAGGAATACGCCTACGTCGCCCGCGACGTCCGGCGTATCGCGCTGATCGGGGGCTCGATGGTCGCGCTCCTTATCGCCCTCTGGCTCGTGACCCACCTCACGGGCATCGGGGTCGTCCCCCGCTGACCCGCCGGCCTCGGCGGTCGTCGAGGCCCGCCGCGCTACCATCGGCGGGATATGCCCACCACCCGCCGTCCGGTCGGCGCCCGACCCGAGGCCCTCTTCCAGCCACCGCCCGAAGCCCAGCCGCTGGCCGCCCGCATGCGCCCGCGCAGCCTCGACGAGTTCGTCGGCCAGGAGCATCTAGTCGGCGAGCGCGGCCCGCTGCGCCGGAGCATCGCCCGCGGCCACCTCGCGAGCCTGATCTTCTGGGGTCCGCCTGGCACCGGCAAGACGAGCCTTGCCCGCCTGCTGGCGGGCGAGATCGGCGCGC
>JAXDKY010000101.1:0-4214 GCA_034666885.1 Chloroflexota bacterium | reverse complement strand
CATCACCTCGTCCGCGATGAGCAGGACACCGTGGCGCGCGCAGATCGCGGCGATGGCGGGCCAGTAGCCGTCGGGCGGGACGGCCGCGCCGAGCGTTGCGCCGACGATCGGCTCGGCCACGAAGGCGGCCACGCGTCCCGGTCCGAGCTCTTCGAACGTCCGCTCCAGCTCGCCGGCCAGTGCCTCGGCATCGCCCAGTGCGTTCGCCGCCGGATCGCTCGCCCGATACGGATAGGCGGCCGACACGTGCCGCACGCGCCCGAGCCACGGCTCGTACGGGCGACGCAACGGCGGCCGACCGGAGAGGTCCAGGGCGCCCAGCGTGTTGCCGTGGTAGCTACCGTGCCGAGCCACGAGGATCTCGCGCTCGGGCTCGCCACGCGCCAGGTGATAGGCGCGCGCGAGCTTGACGGCCGTCTCGATCGCCTCAGATCCGCCCGACACCGGGTAGGTCGCGGGATCGTCGACCGGCAGGACGGCGGCGACCTCGCGCGCGTACGCCTCGAGCGGTTCGGTCGTGAACACGCTTCCGTGCGCATAGGCGAGCCGGCCCGCCTGGGCCGCCATCACGGTCGCGATCTCGCGTCGGCCATGACCGACGTTGACGACGATCGCGCCGCCGGCCGCATCGAGATAGTCGTGCCCATCCGCCGCCCGGATCGTCGACCCGGAGGCCGACACGGCGACGGGCGGATCGGTCTGGGTGGCGCGTCGGAAGACCCGGCCAGATGACATGGCCGCGATGGTACCCGTGGAACGCGCCGGGGAACCGTCGGGGCCCGGCAGGTGTACGGGGTACGGTTCAACGTGGAGGGCCGTCCACATCGAAGACGCCGATCTGATCGCGCGCGCCCGCGCCGGCGACGTCGCGGCGTACGAGGAGCTCGTGCGCCGCTATCAGGACGTGGCCATCAGGACCGCGTACCTCGTATGTCCGGAGGCCGATGCCGACGATGCGGTCCAGGAATCCTTCCTCAAGGCCTACGCCGCACTGCCGCGGTTTCGTGACGGGGCGCCCCTCCGTCCGTGGCTGCTGCGGATCGTCACGAACGAGGCGCGGAACCGTCGACGGTCGGCGGGCCGCCGCCAGGGTCTCGCGGTCCGCGCCGCGGCCGCGTCCGGCGACCGACCCGGCAGCCAGACCGTGCCGGGTCCGGAGGCCACGGTGATCGCGGCCGAGACTCGCTCAGAGCTGCTGGCGGCGCTCGGGACGCTCCGCGACGACGATCGCGAGGTGCTGGGCGCCCGGTTCCTGCTCGACCTGTCCGAGGCCGAGACCGCCGAGACGCTCGGCCTGCCGCGCGGCACCGTCAAGTCACGGACCTCGCGCGCGCTGACGCGCCTGCGTGAGGCGCTCGCGGCCGCCGGAGTAGCGCGATGAGCGAGCAGCGCCGGCCCTTGGCCGCCCTCGACGACTCGCAACTCGAGGTGGTGCTGCGCGCGTCGTCCGTCTCGATCGCGTGGCCCACCGCCAGCCCAGCCGGGGCGCCGGACGTGGCCACGCGCGTTCGGGTGCGGATCGTCGCCGGTGACACCGCGGCCCGCCCGGCGGCGCGTCGCGGATCGTGGCGACTCTGGCGTCCCGCCCGGCGCGGTCTCGTGCTGGCGCTAGCGGCGCTGCTGGTCCTCGCGGCGATTGCGGGGGCCGTCGGTCTCGGGCTGCCGGGCCTGCGATTGATCCTGGGCCAGTCGCCGGCCAGCCCGCCGCCATCCATTTCGGCGAGCCAGACCGCTCCTCCAGGGGCGCCGGGGTCCACGCTGCAGCTCGGCGATCCCGTCCGGCTGGACGACATCGAGGCGCTCACCGGCATCCCGCCCGCGCTCCCGACGGAGCCCGCGATCGGCCCGCCCGACGCCGTCTACGTCGATCGATCCCGTGCGAACCAGGTCGCCTTCGTCTGGGCGCCCGGCGCGTCGCTCCCGGAAACGTCCGATCCCGGCGTCGGGCTGATCCTCATGCGGTTCGATGGCCGCATCGGCGAGGGCTACCACCAGAAGCTCATCGGGCTGGGCGTGACCGCGGAGCCGGTGACGGTCGGCGGTCGGTCGGGTTTCTGGATCTCAGGCGACCCCCATTTCTTCTTCTATGTCCGCCCGGATGGGTCCACGATGCATGAGGATCGGCGCTGGGTCGGCGACGTCCTCGCCTGGTCGGACGGCGCCCTCACCTACCGGATCGAAAGCGCTCTCGGGCGCGAGGCCACCATCGCTTTGGCCGAATCGCTCCGGTAGATGGGCGCGGCCGCGAACCGAAACGTCTCCCCTCAGGACGCTCTCAGCCGACTCTCATCGGGCCCGGCCACGCTACCCTCCGAATCGACCCTGTCCTCGGAGGCGCCCGGCATGACCCGCAACCGCACCATCCTCGCCCTGGTCGCGATCCTCGCGATCGGTGCCGGCGGGTACCTCGCCTACGACAACGTCCTGCGCGGCGACGATGTCGCCCCTCTGAGCCTCCCGAGCGCGGCCCCGAGCTCGCTCGCAAGCAGCGCTCCGAGCGCCGCCGGCAGCAGCGACCCCGCGGTCGCGCAGCCGTCGACCGCATCGGCGGACGGAGGCGTCGCCGGCACCTGGACCGTCACGACCGGGAGCGAGGCCGGCTACCGGGTCCGCGAGCAGCTCGCCAACCTCCCCGCGGAATCGGATGCCGTCGGTCGGACCAACAACGTGACTGGGAGCATCACGCTGGTCGCCGCCGGCGACGGGGCGCAGCTCACCGCGGGCGACCTCACGGTCGATACGACCACCATCACCTCGAACGAGAGCCGTCGCGACAACCGACTACGGAGCGAGGGCCTCCAGACGGATCAGTTCCCGACCGCGACCTTCAAGCTGACGCAACCCGTCGACGTCCCGGCCGGCGCCCTGGCCGGCACGGCGACCGACCTGACCCTCGTCGGCGACCTGACCCTCCATGGGGTCACGAAGGCGGTCCAGATCCCAGCCCAGGCGCAGATCGTGAACGGGCAGATCGCGGTGACCGGGAGCATCTCGTTCCCGCTGTCCGATTTTCAGATCCAGACCCCCAACGTCGGTGGCTTCATCGTCTCGATCGCCGACCAGGGCGCCCTCGAGTTCCTGGTGGTCTTCGCGAAGGGCTGATCTCGCGACGCCGGGCCGCGCCGTCGACGACCTTCAACGGAAGGACGGCCCCCCGCGAGGGAGCCGAATGTCACTTGCGACCGACGTGGGGCGGACGGACCATGCCTCGCATGGACACGATGATCGCCCCGGACCAGCCCTCCCTTGTATCCAACGCTGACGCGAGCCCGCTGAGCCGGCGCGGCTTCCTGCGCACCGCGGCCGTCGCGGGTGGCGGCCTCGTCGCCGCCACCGTCGTGGCCTGCACGCCCGCGAGCACCCGCTCGGCGTGGTCGTATGGCCCAAGCCTCGCACCGGCCGCCTCGGCGGGAGCCCCGTCCGCGCCCGCGCCGGCGTCGAGTGCGGCCCCCTCGATGGACCACGCGGCGTCGGGCAGCCCGAGCGACGCCGCGGCCGCGAGCGGTGCGCCAGGACCCACCGCCTCGACCGCGCCGCCTTCGGCGATCCCGGCCGGTTGGGCCCAGCACGATGTCGTGGCGAAGACCAAGGTCGATCGATTCCTCGCGGCCGAGTACGACCAGCTGCCGGCGCCGAACCCCATCCTCAAGCCGAAGCTCGACGGTGGCGTGAAGGTCTTCGAGCTGACGATCGACGAGATCGAGCACCGGATCGACGCGCAGGGTCAGCCGCTGGCCGCGCTCGGCTTCAACGGCATCTGGACCGGGCCGCAGATCCGGGTCGTCGAGGGCGACCGGGTCCGGGCGATCTTCACGAACAACCTCGAGGAGACGACCGGGGTGCACTTCCACGGGCAGGACGTGCCCAACGACGTGGATGGCGTCCCGATGATCACGCAGGAGCCGATCGTCCCCGGCGCGACCTTTGCCTACGAGTTCACCGCGAGCCCGGCCGGGTCGCATATGTACCACTCCCACCACAACGCCACCGACCAGGTGGGCCGTGGCCTGCTCGGGGCGTTCATCGTCGATCCGAAGGATCCCGCCGACCGACCCGCGAACCTCTACGGCACCACGCAGGACATCGTCTGGATCAGCAACGACACGGTGGGCGGTTTCACGATCAACGGTCGCGGCTTTCCGGCGACCTACCCGATCGTCGCCCAGAAGGGCGAGAAGATCCTGATCCGGTTCATGAACGAGGGCCTGATGATG
>JAXDKY010000100.1:0-2669 GCA_034666885.1 Chloroflexota bacterium | reverse complement strand
CCGTGGGTACGGCCCTCGGCCACAACCCGGTCCCGCTCATCGTGCCCTGCCATCGGGTCGTCCGAACCGACGGCACGATCGGCCAGTACTCGCTCGGCGGTCCGGACAACAAGCGGACCATCCTGCGTAGCGAGGGACTGGACCCGGACGGGCTCGAGGCGCAGGCCGCGGCCGGCATCCGCTATACCGGTTCGGACACGACGCGAATCGTCTGCCTGCCGACCTGCCGGCACGCGCGACGGGTGAGCGACACGCATCGGGTCGGGTTCCGGTCTGTCCGGGCGGCAGCCGAGGCGGGGTACCGGCCGTGCAAGATCTGCCGGCCCGACTCGGGGGCGGCGCTGGCGGCCTAAGTCCGGCGGCAGAGGCACGCGTCCAGCTCCAACGCTATGCTCCCCGCTTGGACCATCCCCCTATGCCAACGACGTCCTCGCGCTCCGCCGATCGCGGGCGGGTGTGGCTCGCGCTGCTCGTCCTGTATTTCGTGTGGGGCTCGACCTATCTCGGCATCGCGGTCGCCGTCGAGACCATCCCGCCGTTCCTGATGGCCGCGGCCCGGTTCGGGATCGCCGGCACCGTCCTGCTGGTCTGGTCCCTCCTGCGAGCCCGCGGGTCGTTCGTCGCCCCGAGTCGGCGCGAGTGGCGGGATTCGATCGTCGTTGGCACGCTGCTGCTCGGCGGTGGCATGGGCATGGTCGCGTATGGCGAGCAGTCCGTCCCGTCCGGGATCACGGCGCTGCTGGTCGCGATGATGCCCGTCTGGGTCGCGATCTTCGGGCGCACCTTCCTCGGCCAACATCTCCCCCGGCTCGCGACCGTAGGCATCTTGGTCGGCTTCCTTGGGGTCGCGATCCTCGCCGCGCCGACCATCGTCGGGGGCACCGGCGCCCTCGATCCCCTGGGCCTGGTCGCGATCATCATCTCGCCGATCGCGTGGTCGCTCGGTTCGCTCTTCGCGTCGCATCGCGCCACGCTGCCGCGACAGCCCCTGGTGGCGACCGGCGTCCAGATGGTGTCCGGCGCGGTCGTGCTCGCCATCATGGGCGGCCTGGCGGGCGACTTCGGACGATTCGATCCTGGCGCCATCGCGGGCGAATCGATCGTGGCGTTCGCGTACCTGACGATCATCGGCAGCCTCCTCGCCTTCACTACCTACGGCTGGCTGCTGCGGGTCGCGCCGCTGCCGCTGGTCGCGACCTACGCCTACGTCAACCCGGTCGTCGCCGTGGTCCTGGGCGCGTTCGTCCGGCATGAACCGGTCGATGCGCGGACGCTCGTGGCGGGTGGGGTGATCGTCGGCGCGGTCGCGCTCATCGTGACGGCGCGCGAGCGGATGACAGCGCCCAGGGTCAGGTCGTCGGGCGCTCCCAGCCCTGGGCCGGCCATGGCTCGCAGCGGAGAGGGCGGTCCTCCCGATAGCCGAGGGCGTAGTCGGCCTGGATCAGCGTATGGAGCTGACTCGTCCCTTCGTAGATGACCGCGGCCTTCGAGTTGCGCAGGTAGCGCTCGACCGGGAACTCGTTCGAATAGCCGTTCGCGCCGTGGATCTGGATGGCGTCGAGCGCGCTCTGGACGGAGTGCTCCGTGGCGTGCCACTTGGCGAGGCTCGTCTCGCGCGTGTTGCGCCGGCCCTGGTTCTTCAGCCACGCGGCGCGCCACACGAGTAGCCGGCCCACCTCGGTGCCGGCGGCCATCTTCGCGATCATCTGCTTCACGAGCTGGTGCTCGCCGATCTCCTGCCCGAACGTGTGCCGGTCGTGGGCGTAGGCCACGCTCGCGTCGAGGCAGGCCTGGGCGAGCCCGACGGCGCCCGCGGCGACCGTGAACCGGCCCTGATCGATGGCGCTCATGGCGATGAGGAAGCCCTCCCCTTCTTCGCCGATCCGATGGTCCTCCGGCACGAACACGTCGTCGAGGTTGATGAGGCCCGTATTGCCGGCCCGGATCCCGAGCTTGCCGTGGAGCGTGCCGGTCGACAGGCCCTTCATGCCGCGTTCGAGGAGGAACGCCGTGACGCCCCTGTGCTTCTTCGAGCGGTCGACACTGGCGAACACCAGAAAATGATCGGCGATGTCGGCCAGGCTGATCCAGATCTTCTGGCCGTTGAGCCGATACGCGGAGCCGTCGTGCCTGGCGGTCGTCTGCAGGCTCGCGGCGTCCGTGCCGACTCCCGGTTCCGTGTGCCAGAACGTCGCGAGATTCTCGCCTCGGGCCTGCGGGACGAGCCAGCGTTGGCGCTGTTCCTCGGTCCCCCATTGGAGCAAGGCGAGTGAGTTCAGCCCGACGTGCACGCTCTGGACGACACGGAACGAGGTGTCGGCGCGCTCGAGCTCCTCGCACAGGAGCGCGAAGCTGAGGTAGTCCATCCCACCGCCGCCGTACGCCTCCGGGACCGGCGCGCCCAGGAAGCCCTGCTCGGCCATCTTCTCGAAGACCTCGCGGTGGACCTCGCCCTTCTCGTCCCACTCGCGGATGTACGGCAGGATCTCGGCCTCGGCAAACGCACGGGCGGCACCCTGCACCAGCCGGTTCTCGTCGGTGAGCGTGAAGT
This sequence comes from Chloroflexota bacterium, assembly GCA_034666885.1. Lineage (GTDB taxonomy): Bacteria > Chloroflexota > Limnocylindria > Limnocylindrales > CSP1-4 > SPCO01. The sequence continues at coordinate 118 of JAXDKY010000100.1, read as the reverse complement.
CGACCATGCGTCGCATCGTACGCGGCCGGGAACGGCGACGGAACGAGGTCGCGGTCGATGAACCGATACACTCGGGCCATGGACACCGCCACCCCCCTCGCCCCGCATCTGACCCCCG
>JAXDKY010000099.1:0-3719 GCA_034666885.1 Chloroflexota bacterium | reverse complement strand
CGCGCCCGAGGCGAGGAACGCGATACCGGCCGACGCGAACGCGGTGTACGACCCCGGGTGGATCTGCCATGCCTCGGACGCGAGGACCAGTCCGACGACCGTCGGGATGCACGACTGGAACACCATGGCGCCGGTGATGTTGCCCATCGCGAGCGTGTCCTTGTTCTGGCGGACCCAGATGATCGAGTTGAACTTCTCGGGCAGCTCGGTCGCCACGGGGGCGATGACGAGGGCCAGCAGCACCTCGCTCACGCCGAGCGATTTCGATAGGTGCTCGACCGCGTCGACGAAGAAGACGGCTCCCAGGATGATGAACCCGAGGGCGACCAGCACCTGCAGGTTGATGACGCGCAACCGGGGCGCGACGGGATCGGCGCGATGGGCCCGGACGTCGATGCGGTGGAAGCGGAGGGGGGCGAGGTCCTCGGCGTTGTCCGGGGCGTCGGCCTGCAGGTGGCCACGAACGTACCAGGCGTAGATCCCGATCAGCACCACGGCCGCGATCCAGCGGATCCACGGTGGGTCGATGGGCAGGAACGCGGAGCCGATGGCGATGGAATAGGCGATGGCGAAGTAGCGCATGTCGTGGCCAAGGACGCCGGCGTCGATGCGCAGCTCCGAGCCCGTCGCACGCCGTTGCCGGAACGCGAGGATGCCGACGCCCGTTACGAACATCGCCAGCGTCGAGAGCATGAATGGTGCGCCGAGGATGGCGCCCACGCCGATCTCGTCCGACCCGGCGCCCGTCGCGAAAACGATGGCGATGATCGGGATCAGCGTCTCGGGGAGGGCCGTCCCGACGGCCGCAAGGACCGAGCCCACCGCGCCCTCGGCGAGGTTCATGGACCGCCCGAACCACTCGATCCCGTTGGTGAAGAGCTCCGCTCCCGCGAGGATGATCACGAGCGCGATGAACAGGATGAGCAGGTCCAAGTGTCGGCTTCTCCTGACAGCCTCGGACGTCAGGAGGCTGGGATGCGGTCGGTGTCGCTGCTCATGATACCGGGGCCACTGCTCGTGGCCCCGAATTCGGCCGGGAACCGGCGGATCGGGCCCGCCTTCGCGTCGGGCCTCGGTGCGTCAGACGGGGAGCGTCAGACGTGAGCGAGCGGCGGCGCGGCCTGGTAGCTGTCGGGGAGCGGGGTCCCGGTGTCCGCGGCCTCGACCTCGACGATGTCGGAGCGCAGCGGACCGAGGATGCCGAGGAGCTCCTGCTGCTCGGTCGCAGGCACGTTGAACTTGTCGAGCGTCGCGACGAGGTCGCCCACGAGGGCGTCGAATTCGCCCGCAGTCACGCCCATCCCGTCGTGGGTCTCGCGCATGCCGCGACCCGTGTAGGGGCCGGGACCGCCGGACGCGGCGCTGACCTGCTCGATGAGCATGGCCTTGAGTCGCGGCACGTCGGTCCGCGCGAACTTGCCGTTGATCCGGCCGTCGCCGGCGGCCCTGCCGACGAAGTCCTCGACCACCGCCATCACGGCCGCCTTGCCTCCGAGTCGGTCGTATAAGGATCGCTGTTCCATGATCCCCTCCCAGTGCCGGCGGCCGGACAGGTCGTCCGCGCCTGACTGTACGCCTGGGCCGTTTGGCATCGAAGCTTTTCGCCCGGGCGCTCGACAAAGATGGAACGAACTGACGGCGGCGGTTCCCTCTAGTACGAAACCGGCGCATCCTGCCGGCAAGGGAGGGGGTAGCGGTGCGGCGAGAGCTGGTCGAAAGAGCGCGGGACGGCGACCGGGACGCCTTCGCGACGCTTGCGACCGACTCGATCGGCCGTCTCTTCAACATCGCCCAGCTGATGCTCGGCGACCGGGACCAGGCGGACGACGCCGTCCAGGAGACGCTCGTCCTTGCCTGGCGTGACCTCAAGGGCCTGCGCGATCCCGATGGGTTCGATGCGTGGCTCCATCGCGTGCTGGTCCGCTCGGTCTATCGCGAGGCGGATCGTGAGCGACGCCGGTCCCTGCGAAATGCACAGGTTCGGGAGGTCGTGACCGGTCCCGATGCTGCCGCCCGCATCGAGGATCGCGACGCGATCGATCGCGGGTTCCGCCGGCTGCGGCCCGAGCATCGCGCGGTGCTCGTGCTGCGCCACTACCTCGGCTTCACCGACGACGAAGCGGCGGCGGCGCTCGCCGTCCCGACCGGGACCGTCAAGTCGAGGCTGAGCCGCGCGACGTCCGCCCTGCGCTCGGAGATCGAGGCCGACAACCGAGGCGCCGACGGCCTGGCCATGGAGTCCGTCCGATGACGACACAGGATCTCGAGCGCCAGCTCGGCGCCTATCTCGACGAGCGGACGACGTCAACGCCGCCCGACGGGCTCATCGAACGCTCCCTTGCCTTGGTCGATGCCACGCGGCAGCGGCCGGGGTGGCTCGTCAGGGAGGGCTGGCGGCCGTTCGGGTACGCCGCGAACCGAGCGCTCTCCACGGTCGCGATCGGGGTGGCGGCCGTTGCCCTCCTGCTGGTCGCCTGGATCTCCACGGGCCTGCCGTCGTCCTCGATCGGCTACTTGCCGACAGCATCCCCCTCGCCGAGTCCCAGCCCGACCCCGAGCCCGGCCCCGACGCCGAGCCCCACGCCTGAAGCGTGCCTGGACGGACCGTGCCTGGGCCCGCTCCGGCCGGGAACGTACTCGACCAGCGCGTTCCTGCCGCACGTTCGGTACACGGTCCCGGCCGGCTGGGACAACACGCTCGACATCCGCGGCCAGGTCAACCTACGGTTCGATGCCGGTGGGACGTACACCTATCCGTACGGAGGCACGTGGTCCGACGGGATCTCGATCTTCCGTCGGCCGGTGGCCGCGTCTCCCGACGCCAAGGTGGCGTTGGCCGGCGTCGGTACAACGGCTTCTGAACTCGCCACCTGGCTGGACGGGCACGGCGATCTCGATTCAACGGGCCTCGTGCCGGTCACGATCGGCGAGACCAGCGGGTTCCGAATCGACATCGCCAATCCGGCAGGTCCGCGGACGAATCCCGACCGCTGCACGACGGACCATGGCGACCCGAGGTGCGCGAGCCTGTTCATCAGTGACGATCCGGCCGCGGTTTACGGGTTCGGGATCGTGGGACCGGAGACGGCCGTCGTCTATCTCTTCGATACGCCGTCGGGCGACACGGTGATGGCCGTGATCGACGACGTCGACGGAGTCAACGCCGATGTCCTCGTCGCGGCGGCGACGCCGATCGTCGAAAGCCTCGTGTTCTCTCCCTGACCCGACGTCGACCGCTGCGATCCGCACTACCGACCCCCGCGCAAAGGAGCGCCTGATGCCCTCGATCCGTTCGCGCATCCCAGCCCTGGCCATGGCCACACTCGTGGTGGCGGCGTGTGCCGGAGACCCGTCCAGCGCCACCACCGCTTCGTCGGCCGCGGCACCGTCTTCGGCCACAGCGGTCAGCTCGACGGACCCGTCATCCGTCCCCTCGACGGCCGGCACCTCGTTCGCGCCGCTGGACGGCCAGATCGTGTTCGAGGATGCCGGCAGGGATTTTCAGTATTCGCAGATCTGGATCGAACACGCCGACGGCTCGAACGTCCGGAAGCTCGTGTCGGACGACTTCACGGATGGAGGCGCATCCCTGTCCCCGGACGGCCGCCAGGTCGTGTTCACGAGGATCCTGACGCTGTCGCTGGAGGAGGCGCTCGCCGACCCGAAGTTGATCGACCAGATCCTCGTCGTCAACGTCGACGGCTCGGACCTCCATCAGA
>JAXDKY010000098.1:0-2639 GCA_034666885.1 Chloroflexota bacterium | reverse complement strand
TCGTCGATCGACAGGCTCGCGCCGCCCGGCGTCGTGGCGTAGCGGACGAGGATCGGCGGCTTGCCGTGCTTGACGGCATTCGCCAGCGCCTCCTGCGCGACTCGGAAGAACGCGAGTTCGACATCGGCCGGCGGCCGCGACCCGTCCGCCCGCTCGAGCCGGACCTCGCCACCGGCGAGCCGCTCGATGCGCACGACGAGCCAGTCGAGCGCGGGCCCGACTCCAAGGTCGTCGAGGATCGGCAACCGCAGGTCGCCGCAGATGGCGCGCAGTCGATCCGACACCGTTCGGGCGATGTCGGCCCCCTCCGTGTCGCCAGCCGCGTCCAGCCGATGGACGAGCAGCGTCAGCTCCTGGAGGGCATCGTCGTGGATGTCGGCGGCCACGCGGGCGCGCTCCGCCTCGGTCGCGGCAACGACCAGGTCGCGCTGCAGGACGGCGCGCGTCGCAAGGCGTGCCAGCGGCCGGATCGTGAACCGCCCGGCCAGGACGATCACGAGGAACCACAGGGCCAGCGGATAGGGTCCCGGCGAACCGACCGACGCGAGCGACAGGGCCGGGGTCACGCCGATCACGGCGTATTCCGTGGATTCGAGTAGCCGGCCGCTCGCCGTCGGCATGGATGGATCGGCTTTTCGCCGCATCGGCCCTGCCGCGCCGAGGCCAGGGATGAACGGGATCGCGGCGATCAGGGCCCAGCGCGTCGCCGACTCCCCGTACCAGGGTTGGGTCGTGGCGGCGACGACGCCGATCACCATCGCCCCGACCGCGCAGCCCGTCACCGCGAGCGCGGCGAAGCGGCGATCCTGTTCGTCGTCGATCCGGTTGAGGAGGGCGATCGCCAGCGGCACCATCGCCGCCGCGGTCAGCAAGGCGCCCAGCCCGAGCAGCGGCACCACCCAGCTCGCGTCCAGGGGCTGCACGAGGAACGGCACGGCGATGGCGACCGACAGCGACGTCGCCAGGGGGCGGACGTTGTGGCCCGCTCGACCGCTCGCCAGCCACCAGCCGACGAGCACGAGCAGCGCCACGCCGAGCACGTACCCAGGCAGGGTCATGCGGATCCCATCCATGCCGTCGTCGTACAACTGGACGGACGGGCCCATGTCCGGCTTCGACTCTTCGAGCATCTGTGGATCGATCGCCGAGAGCTGCGTCGGGGTCATGATGAGCAGGTTGGCGAGGGCGCCCGGGTCGATCGGCACGACGGTCGGCGTCGGCGGCAGGATGCCGACCGGCGTGGGTTGCGGCACCTCGCCGGTGGCCGGGTCGGGCGTCGGTTCTGTCGTGACCTCGGGCCAGATGTACTGCGGCAGCTTGACGAGCGTCACGCCCTGGAGGTCGGTGACGATCATCCCGGGCCGCAGCCCATATTGGGCCGCGATGCTTCGAGGCTGGACTTCGGTGACCACGACGTACTGGCCACTCGTGGCGAGCCGGATCCCGCTGTCGAATCGACCCCAAACGATCGTCGAGAGTCCGAGGATCAGGGCGATGGCCGCGACCGCCGCGGCGGCCCGATCGATGGTCTTCTGGTCCATGGCTCGACAGTAGCAGAGGCCCATCGGCCGCCGACGTCCGGGGAATCCCGGAACCGGCCTACGGGAACGCGCGGCTTGGTGGCGGCCGCTCGCCGGCCCAGCATGCGAGGCGTGTTCCGATCGCGAGACCGCAGATCACCAGCGCCGACGCGTCGTGTGGGGCACGACCGTCGGCGCGCCTCTCTCCTCGGCGCGATCGGCCTCCTCGCCATCGCCACCACCGCCGGGGGATGCATCGGCTTCGGTCCGCGCGCGAGGGATACCGCGGTGGCCGCCGGCCCGATCGGTCCCGTCGTCGAGCCGACGAACGGATCCGGCCCCGCGATCGAATGCCGTGGCCTCGCCCAGGATCGGTGCCTGCGGGCCGGTTCGGTCGAAGGCTGGGTGGGCGAGATCGACGTCGCCGATGTCGACCGGGTCATCGTCAGCTGCGAAGGGACCCCCTGCACGCCGGCCGGCGGCGCGATGCGCATCGACTTGCTGCTGAGGAGCGGCGCGATCGTCGAGATCGCGCGTGGCGGGTACGGGGAGTTCCGTCAGCCCTGATCGGCCACCGGCGCGCGGCCCGGAGCGGGACGCACCGCGATCACGATCGCGCCGGCGATGAAGATGATCGCCGCAACGAGGAAGGGGCCGGACAGGCCGGTGACCGTCACCACGCCGGCGCCGGCAGCGGGGCCGAGGATCCCGGCCGCGTACAGCGGCAGGTAGACCAGATTGAGCGTGGTCGAACGGCGCTCCGGTGGGATCTCGATGGCCAGCAGGCCGAAGACCATCGCGCTGACGGTCGCGGTCGCCGCGCCGGACACGACGGCCACCGCGGCCAGGGCCGCGACGCTCGGCACTAACGGCATCGCCAGCAGCGCGACGCCGCCGCCGGCCAGGGCGCCGACGAGCACGGAGCGGAATCCGATCCGGTCTCCGAGCACGCCGCCCAGCGGCGAGATCACGCCGCCGACGAGGGCCGCGGTGCCCATCACGAGGGCGATCGCCGAAGCCAGGCCGGGGCCGGTCCCGGCCAGCCCCTCCACCAGGACCGGGATGTACGGCCGGGTCATCTGGGTCGCCAGGAACGACACGCCGAAGATCATGAAGATC
>JAXDKY010000097.1:0-2839 GCA_034666885.1 Chloroflexota bacterium | reverse complement strand
TCGATGCCGAACTTGCTGACGTCGTCGGTCCAGTCGTCGAGCGTCAGGTAGTGGCGGACGAGGTCGCCGCTGACCCCGAAGTCGCCGCCGATCGGCTGGCGGATGCGGTGGCCGTAGAGGGCGCGCGTCAGCGGATAGGTGACGGTGTTGGTGATCGTGCCGTCGTACTTGTAGCGGGCGTAGAGCGGGGCCACGAAGTCGTAACCGCCCTTGAGGATGGGTCCGGCCAGGAGTTCGATCCATTCGGGGACGATCGAGCGCAGGTCCGAGTCGACCACGACGAGCGCCTGAACCTTGAGCGCGTCGGCGATCTCGAAGATGGTGCGCAGCGCCGCGCCCTTCCCGCCGACCCCGTTGATCTCGGGGTAGGTCAGGCTGACGCGCTGGAGCTTGTGGCTCGAGCGGACGAGCAGGATCTGCTCGATGTACTCGGGCGGCTCGGTCTCGATGACGACGCTGGCGGTGCCGTCGGGCGAGCCCGCGTCCGAGTTGACGACCACGGGCCGCAGGTCCGGGAAGTACTGGACGAGGCCGGCCTGAGCCGCGCGCACCACATAGCCGATGGTCGCTGCGTTCTTGAAGCTGGGGATGCCGACCATGATGTCGGCTTCGCCGAGTCGGGCGATCTGGTCCCGCACGGCCGGGGTGAGGGCGGTCTGGGGCATCGGGTCCACCGTACCACTCGGCACGGTCCGAGCGCCTTGCAGGGGCGCGTCGGGTGCGGGCGGGAAGCGCCGCGCCACGCGACGCCGCTCAGCCCCGCTCAGCGGCGGGGCATCGGCCGCGTGGCCCAATCGCGGGCGACTTCGCCCGGTCGATAGCGCGAGTTCGCGCCCTTGAACGCGAGGCCGCGGAAGCCCTGGGCGCGCCACGAACCCACCCATCGATCGATCGGCGGGCGGATGAAGACACTGGCCCGGACCAGCGGGTCGTCGGGGAGGATCGACTCCAGCAGGCGCTTGCGCTCGAGGAGCGGCGTTTCGAGCAGCCATTCCCCGTCGAGCCAGAGGAGGTCCACGGCGACGAGGTTGACTGGATCGTCCTCGGCGACGGCCTTCGATCGCAATTCCGCTTCGAGGTCGGCGGCGAGCTCCTCTCGGCGGGGCCGGCGACCGCGGCCGAGGAGGCCGCCCACGATGGGGGCGCCGAGCTTGATGTCGGTCGTGCCGGTGTAGACACCGGGCTCGTCGGTGGCGATCTGGTTGGTCACGTAGGCATCGAGGATGACGCCGGTCGCCGTGCCTGCGACGACGGTGGCCAGGGCTTCGGTGAGCTGCGGGTGGGTGGCCACGTCGGCGCCGTCGTCGAGGAGGATGGCCTGGCCGCGATGCGCCGCCGCGATCACGCGAAGGCCGGACCACAGCGGCTCGATGACGGGCTCGGTGATGCGGTCGGCGCGTGCCTTCCCGAACCATTGCAGCTGGAGGCTGCGAGCGAGGCTGAGGGCGTCGTCGTCGCTCATGGGCGGCCATCGTAGTCCGACGGGCGTCTGACGGGCGTCTGACGGACGCCGCGTATCATCCGGCCGTGGCCAGCGACGCCCCGTCCAGCGGTCAGCTGCCCCGCGCCGGCGGGCTTGCGGGCTTGACGCCAAGTGGCCGCGCCATCGTCCCCCTGGCCTGGGCCCTGTACGACTTCGCGAACACGATCTTCAGCTACGCGGTCGTGTCGGTGGCGATCGGGCTGTGGCTGACCGATGCGAGTCGCTTCGGTCGCGCCGAGGGCCAGCTGCTCCAGGGCATCGCGATCGCGGTGAGCGTGGGGCTGAACGCGATCGTGTCGCCGGTGCTCGGGGCGTTGAGCGACCGGGGTGGGCGGCGGCTGCCGTTCCTGCTGGCGTTCACCGTGATGTGCATCGTGCCGACGGTGCTGATCGGCTTCTCGCCGCCGCTGGTCGGGGTCCTGCTGTTCATCGCGGCGAACTTCGCGTACCAGGCCGCGCTCATCTACTACGACGCGACGATCACCGTCGTGAGCCGGCCCTCGACCCGCGGCAAGTTGTCGGGGATCGGCGTGGCCATCGGCTACATGGGCACGATCTTCGTGGCGCTCGTGCTGATCCTGCTGAGCGCGACTCCCGAGCAGACCTTCCTCGTGGCCGGCGTCCTGTTCGCGGTCTTCGCGACGCCGATCTTCCTCATCGTCCGGGAACCGGTCACCTCGGCGGTGCGGGTGACGGGGCGCGATGTCCTGGAGTCGCTGGGCCAGCTGCGGCTGACCATCGAGCACGCGCGCTCCGTTCCGTGGCTCGGTCGGTTCCTGCTGGGGCGCTTCTTCTACAGCGATGCGGTGAACACGCTGATCGTCGTGATGTCGGTCGTCGCGGTGCGGGCGATGGGCATGACATCGACCCAGTTCCTGTTGCTGTCGCTGATGCTCACGGTCGTGGCGATCGTCACGAGCTTCTTCTGGGGTTGGCTGGCGGATCGCTGGGGCCCGAAGCGCGCGCTGATCGCGGTGCTCTCGTCGTGGTCGGTCGGGCTGTTCCTGGGGACGGTCTCCCTGGGATATCCGGGCACGCCCGTCGGTACGGTCGTGTTCGTGATCGCCGGGGCGATCCTGGGGAGCGGCCTGGGTGGCGTGCAGGTCACCGACCGCGTCCTGATGGTCCGCTTGTCGCCTCGGGCACGGCTCGGCGAGTTCTTCGGGATCTACGGGCTGGTCGGGAAGGCGTCGCAGGTCGTGGGGTCGCTGCTCTACGGCGTCATCGTGTTCCTGTTCGTGGACCGCTTCGGCAACCTCGCCTACCAGATCGCGGTGCTGAGCCTGTTCGCGACGATGCTGGTTGGGCTGTGGCTCGTGTGGCCCGTGCGCGACGACGTGCAGGGCCTGGACGAGC
>JAXDKY010000096.1:0-5640 GCA_034666885.1 Chloroflexota bacterium | reverse complement strand
CGAGGATCTCCGGCACGCCGGTCCCATCCTTGGCCGAGGCGAGGATCACCTCCTCGCGCGGGATCGCCAGGACGTTCTCGAGCTCCTCGATGATCGTGTCGGGGTCCGCCGACGGGAGATCGATCTTGTTGAGGACCGGGATCAGCGTCAGGCCCTCGCGCATCGCGAGGTGGACGTTGGCGAGCGTTTGGGCCTCGATCCCCTGCGTCGCGTCGACGACGAGGATCGCGCCCTCACAGGCCTGCAAGCTGTGGCTGACTTCGTACGCGAAGTCGACGTGTCCGGGCGTGTCGATGAGGTTCAGGCCGTAGGTCAGGCCGTCCTTGGCGGTGTACTCGAGGCGGACGGCGCGGGCCTTGATCGTGATGCCCTTCTCGCGCTCGAGGTCCATCGAGTCGAGCACCTGGCTCGTCATCTGGCGCGCATCGATGGTGTGCGTCAGCTCCAGCAATCGATCGGCCAGCGTCGACTTGCCGTGATCGATGTGGGCGATGATCGAGAAGTTGCGCAGGCGGTCCTGGGGGATGGTCACGAGGCGGGAGTGTAGCCGGTCACACGCTCGACGCTGCGAGGGCCGCCACGCCCGAGACGATCAGCACGACGCCAGCGACCTGGCTTCGTGACAGGCGCTTGCCAAAGAGCAGGAATGCGACGACCGCGGCGATCGCCGCGAACTGGGAACCCAGGACGACCGTGATCGGGATGCTGGAGATCGAGCCCCAGGCAGAGGCGGTCGAGCCGACGATCTCGCAGATGCCGGCGAGGACGACAAGGGGCAGGGCCTGCCGAGTGACCACAAGGCGGCGTTGCAGCACGAGCGGCAGCGCGACGACGACCAACCCGACGATCCTGGCCGACACGGCGACCCAGATCGGCGGGATCAGGGCGGCCGACTTGCCGGCCGCGACCAGGCCGACGCCGAAGATCAGGGCACTCGTCACCGAGAAGAGCACCGCCCGGCGGGTGCGCGCGGCGTCGTCGGCAACGAGCGCGGCATGGTCGGCGATGCGTGCCCGAGCCTCGTCGCGTGCAGGTCCGTCGAGGGCGTCGGCGGCGAGCTCGATGTCGCCGGCCGGGACGTCCGGCCGCGCCGGCTCGATGGTCGACAGCACGACACCGACCGCGATCACGGCCAGCAGCGCCGCCGCGATGAGGGACAGGGCGTCGCCGAGCGCGATGGCGATCACGGCCCCGATGGCGCCCTCGGTCGCGATGATCGGCGCGACGATCGAGACCTTGCCGATGGTGAGCGCCTTGTATGCGGCGTACAGGCCACCGGAGTAGCACAGCCCGGCGAGCAGGACGAGCGGCAGGGCGCCCGGCGGGATCTCGCTCGGTATGCCGGTCGCCAGCGCCAGCGGGGCGCCCACGATCGTGCCCACGATCATCACCCAGGCGAGGACGACCCGGGAGCCGATCATCCGGCTCGACCGGGAAGAGGCCAGGGTCGCAGTCGCCCACAGGACGGCGGCGGCCAGGCCACCGAGGATCGCGGTCACACGCCTCAGTCTGGCGGCTCGCGCGGGCTGTGTCCGGGCGGGGGCGGACCGAGCCCTGTGGTACCATCCGCGTTCGCGCCCGGCACTCACCCCGTGTCGCGGTGCCCAGTCACTACATCCGATCGACTCCACGAGGATCTTCCACTTGGCCAAGACGCCCCGCACCTGGACGGGAGCCCGGACACCGTCGGGCCTCAAGCGCGTTCGACAGGCGGCACGCCGTCACGACATCCTCGGCCCGCGGCGGACCGCCGCCAAGACGTTCGTCGCCAAGGCCCTGACCGTGGCCGGCAACGGCGCCGGCGCCGAAGCCGCGACGAGCGCCCTGATCGATGCCCTGTCAGCGCTCGATCGCGCGGCGAAGGCCGGTGCCATCCATCCGAACGCGGCCGCGCGCCGCAAGTCGCGCCTGACGATCAAGGTCAACGCGGCCCTCGGGGGAACGCAGACGACCAGTGCCGCTCGCGTCACGAAGGCCACCGGCAAGACCGCGGCCGCCAAGGCGGCCAAGGCCCGTATCGCGGCCGGCAAGTCGACCAAGGCCAAGGGCGCCCAGACGGCGGCCGGCAAGGCCCGGGCAGCCCTGAGCAAGACGGCCCGAGCCGAGGCCGCTGCGGCCAAGGCCGCCGAGGCGAGCGCCGCAGAAAGCGGAGCGACGACCGCGACGAAGGCCGCGAAGCCGGCGACCAAGGCCGTGGCGACGAAGGCCACGAGCAAGAGCGCCACGAAGGCAACGGCCAAGGCCTCGACCAAGTCGACCGCCAAGACCGCAGCCAAGGCCGCCCCGAAGAAGTCCGCCAAGAGCTGAGTCGGGGCTCCCTGGAGCCTCGCCGATCCTGACCGCCCCGGGTTCCACCCGGGGCGTCGTCATGTCCGGGAACATCTGACAGAAACCGGGCAGACCCGGGCCGTCATGCGGCGGGGGTCACCTCGACGTTTGGAACCGTAGGCTTGCCGCGCGTGAGCCCGTACAGCGCGGCTCCGCCCAGGCCGCCGACCGTCGTGAAGGCCACGATCAGGCCCGCAACGGTGAACTGCTGCGTCCAGTAGAAGGCCGTGAACGAGGCCGCGTCGGTCACCCCGGCCGCCTCCAGCGCGGCGACCCGTCCCCCGTTGTCCACGATCACGTAACGCTGATAGACGCACTCGGCACCGGACGAACACGTGATCGGCCCGCCGGCGCTCTGGTCGCGGTAGCCGTTGTCCCCGTAGAAGAACAGGGTCTTGACCCCGAGCAGCAGGACCGCCGCCGTCACGCCGGTCACGAACGCCGCGAAGATCCCGTTCACCAGGATCCGCCCCCACGGGCCCGCCCGCCGGTTCGAACGCTGGTTCGCGTAGTAGCCGATGAGCAGGCCGGTCGGCAACGACAGCAGCCAGAAGATCGGTTCGATCGGGATGATCAACAGGAAGCTGATCGCGATCGTGACCGCCATGCCGATACCGACATACGCGGCCGTGATGGCGCCGCGGTCGACGAACCGCGTCACGATCCCGACCCGACCCCCGCGGCCTCAGGAGCGGAGGTAGCCGCCGACGCGCTCGAGAGCGCACTTCGACCCGGATATCGCGCTGCGTCGCCGAGCTCGCCTTCGATCCGCAGCAGCCGGTTGTACTTGGCCACCCGCTCCGACCGCGAGGGCGCCCCGGTCTTGATCTGGCCGGTGCCCATCGCCACGACGAGATCCGCGATGGTCGTGTCCTCGGTCTCGCCGGATCGATGCGACACGACGGCCGACCAGGCAGCGCCGCGCGCCAGCTCGATCGCCTCGATGGTCTCGGTGAGCGTCCCGATCTGGTTGAGCTTGATGAGAACGGAGTTCGCCGCCCCCGATTCGATCCCGCGGGCGATCCTGGAGGTATCGGTCACGAACAGGTCGTCGCCGACGATCTGGACTCGATCGCCGAGGCGCTCGGTCAGCTGCTGCCAGCCGGACCAGTCGTCCTCCGCCAGGCCGTCCTCGATCGACACGATCGGATAGCGCGCCACCCAGTCGGCCCACAGGTCGATGAGCTCGCCCGATTCGAGGGTCCGACCCTCCTTCGCCAACACATACCGCGACGGCGCGCCGTCGCGGCCACTGCCGTCCTTGAGCAACTCCGTCGTCGCCGGGTCGAGCGCGATGGCGATGTCCTCGCCGGGTCGATAGCCGGCGCGCTCGATGGCGCGGAGGATGACCTCGACCGCGGCCTGGTTCGAGGCCAGCGAAGGGGCGAACCCGCCCTCGTCGCCCTGGCCGGTGGCGAATCCCTCGTCATGGAGGATCGAGCGCAGGGCACCGAAGATCTCGGCACCGGCGCGCAGCCCGTCGCTATAGGTCGATAGCCCGACCGGCATGACCATGAATTCCTGGAAGTCGGTCGAGTCCTGCGCGTGCTTGCCACCGTTGAGGATGTTGAACATCGGCACGGGCAGCGTTCGGGCCCCGACGCCGCCGAGGTAGCGATAGAGCGGCAGGTCGTACGAGGCGGCGGCGGCGTGCGCGCATGCGAGCGAGACACCGAGGACGGCGTTGGCCCCGAGCTCGCCCTTGTTGGGTGTGCCGTCGAGTTCGATCAGCAAGGCGTCGACGCCGGCCTGGTCCGACGCGTCGAGCCCGAGGAGTTCCGGGGCGATCCGGTCGGTGACGTTGGCGACCGCCGTGAGCACGCCCTTGCCGCCATAGCGTTGCTTGTCGCCGTCCCGGAGCTCGACCGCCTCGTGGGCGCCGGTGGAAGCGCCACTGGGGACCGCGGCACGCCCGACGGATCCGTCGGCCAGGACGACGTCGACTTCGACGGTCGGGTTGCCGCGCGAATCGAGGATCTCGCGCGCGTCGATGAACTCGATCGTGGTCACGAGCGCTTCTCCGTCCTGGCCCGGGATCCGGCAGCGGCCGCTTTGGCCGCCGGCTTGGTCGCGGCTGACTTGGCGGTCGGTTTGACGGCCTTCGCGACCGGCTTCGCCGGCGCCTTTGTCGGCGCGCCCTTGGGTGCGGCCGCGTTGGGCGCCGCCGACTTGGTCGCGGCCGGCTTTGTTGCGGCAGCCTTGGTCGTGGCCGGCTTGGGCGCGGGAGGCTTGGCCGCGGCCGCCGCCGGTGCCTTGGTCGCCGCCGCCTTTACCGGGACCTTCGCAGCGGCGGCCGGTGCCGGCCGGGCCTTCGCCGCCGCTGGCTTGACCGGCGTCGTCGCCTTCGATTTCGCGACCGGCGTCGTCGCCTTCGGCTTCGAGGCCCTCGCGGCCTTCGGCTCCTTCGGCCGATCCAGCAGCACGCTCACTCCCGGCAACTCCCGCCCCTCGAGGAACTCGAGCGAGGCGCCCCCGCCGGTCGAGATGTGCGTCATCTTGTCGGCCAGGCCCTGCTGCGTGATCGCCGCGACCGAATCGCCACCACCGATGACGACCGTGGCGCCGTGCTCGGCCCGGTCCGCCAGCAAGCGCGCCACGGCGTTCGTCCCATGCGCGAAGGACGGGATCTCGAACACCCCCAGCGGCCCATTCCAGAACACGGTCTTCACGTCCTTGAGCGCGTCGACCATCAGGTCCTGGCTCTCCTTCCCCAGGTCGACGATATGCCACGACGCCGGGATCTTCTCCGCCTGGAGCGTCTTGTACTCGGTGCCCCGGGTGACTTCCTTGGCGACGATCACGTCGATCGGCAGCACGACGCGCACCTTGTTCCGCTCGGCTTTGGCGAGGATGCGCTGGGCGTCCTGGACCCGGTCCGGTTCCGCCAGGCTCTTGCCGATCGCCTTGCCCTGCGCTAGGAGGAACGTGTTGGCCATGCCGCCGCCCAGCACGAGGAGGTCAACCTTGGTGAGCAGGTGATCGATCACCTTGAGCTTGTCGCTCACCTTGGCCCCACCGAGGATCGCCGCGAATGGCCGTTCGGGCGCCTCGAGCAGCTTCGAGAGCATCGACAGCTCCCGTTCCATCAGGAGTCCTGCGTACGCCGGCAGGATCTTGGCGATCCCCACCGTCGAGGCGTGGGCCCGGTGCGCTGTCCCGAACGCATCGTTGACGTAGATGTCGGCGTAGGCGGCGAGCGCTGCCGCGAAGGCCGGGTCGTTCGCCTCCTCCTCGGCGTGGAACCGCAGGTTCTCGAGCAGGAGGATCTCGCCCGGCCGCATCCGCTTCAGCGCGTCTTCCGTGCCGAGACCG
>JAXDKY010000095.1:0-7101 GCA_034666885.1 Chloroflexota bacterium | reverse complement strand
GGGTTCGCCAAGTCGCATGCCGCCGCGTTCGCGCGGACCGCGTACGAGTCGTCCTTCCTCAAGCTGTTCTACCCGGCCCAGTTCCTCGTCGGGCTCATCAATGCGCAACCGATGGGCTTCTACCCGGTCGAGGTGCTCGTCAACGACACGAAGCGCCACGGGGTGGCCGTGCTGCCCGCGGACATCAACGGCTCCTCGTACAAGACCACGACCGAGTGGGTGGGCCGGCCGGGCGAGCCGTTGCCAGCCGGGGTCGGGATCGAGGCGCGGCCTGAGCCGGTCGTCTCGTCGGCCTGCGTGAACCCGTCCGCGGCGGCCCGCGAGCGCTGGACCCCGGAGGTGACCGTGGGCTGGGGGGTGCGCCTGGGGCTGCACCTCGTGAAGGGCATCGGGGAGCAGCACGAGGCGCTGCTGGACGCCGAGCGGGCGCGCGGGCCGTACGTGGGCCTGGCCGATGTCGTGGAACGGACCGGCCTGCCGGAGGAGGTCCTGGAGCGGCTCATCCGGAGCGGGGCGATGGACTCGCTGGGCCGGCCACGGCGCGAGCTGCTGTGGCAGCTGCGTGAGGTGGCCGGGGCGTCACGCGGACGGGTGGACGGCCGGACGGTGCGGGGGCTGGGGAGGGCCGCTGGAAAACGGGGCGCGGCGGCAGGCCGGCCGATGGACCTGCGACTGCCGGCGACGGATGCGCCGTCTCTCCCCGCGATCACCGAGTCGGAGCGGATCGGCGATGCCTACGCGGTCTTGGGCGTGGATGCGCGACGGCAGGTCGTTGGGTTGTTCCGCCCGGCACTGGACCGGTTGGGCGCCGTTTCGAACGCGGCCCTCGCCGACCGACGTCCGGGCCGAGTCCGCGTGGGCGGGCTGGTTGTCACGCGCCAGCACCCGATGACGGCCAAGGGCACGGTCTTCCTGGCCCTCGAGGACGAGACCGGGATGGTCAACGTCACGCTATGGCCGAACGTCTGGGAGCGCTTGCGCGGGGTCGTTCGGCGGCATGCGCTACTGCTCGTGGATGGGGATCTCCAGCGCGAGGGCTCGGTCGTGAACCTCATGGCGCACGAGATCCGGCCACTCCCCGACATGGCCGCCGAGGCCGGTGGGCCGGAACGACCGGGCGGCGTCAAGCAGATGGGCCATGCCGGGATGCGACGGCTGGGCTGAGGCGGCTCGCCTGGCCCGCCTTGGCCGTCGAGCCCGGCTCGGCCGGCGATCAGCGGCGGGCGCCGGCCTTCTGGCTCGAATTCGACCGGCTGCGGCCGTCGTTGCCGCGACGCGGGGGCTGCTGACGCGTCCGGCCGCGATTGGGGCTCGACAGCTGCAGGAAGCGTCGATACCAGGCTGCCGCGGACGCAAAGAGCCCACCCATGACCGGCGCGATGGCAAAGGCTGCCTGGACGACCTCGGTCGAGTTGGTGGTTGGGGACAGCGGCAAGGAGCCGCTCAACACGAGGCCCGAATAGCAGGCGGCAGAGACCAACCCGACGATGACGCCCAGCAGCCAGCTCGCGCGCGGCGCGAGGAAGCCGGCGATGAAGACTCCGCCGATGGCCGGCGTCTGGATGAAGTACTGGAACAGGAACGTCGCGATCACCGTGACGGTGTCGGCGGGACCCGTCGCCTGGGGACGAGCGAACAGGAAGACCGCCGTCGAGCCGAGCGTCAGGAGCATCGGGATGAGGAACGCCTTGTTCCTGGCGAGCCGCGGCAGCGCCCGGAAGTCACCGCGGATATCGAGCGGGCGGAACGACATGCGCAGGGCCGTGCCGATGCCCAGCCGGCCGGCCTGATCGGGATCCGTCCGGCCCTGGCGCGGTGTCGTGGCGTCTGAGTCGTCCGCGTCGTCGAGAGCCATGGCTTCGTCCGGGAGCCCCTGCTCCGCTCGGTAGCGCCGGCGTGCCTCGGCGCGGGTGGTCCTCTTGGCGCGAGCCACGGTCACTCCTGTTCGGGTCGTGGTTGACGGGTGGCGGCCATCGTAGTCGATAAGTGCCCGATAAGGGCCATCTGCTATCAATGGTCCACGCGCCGCCGCCCGCTCGCCCCGCCGGGAGGTCACGCATGGATCGCACCCGGCACGCGGGGACCACCGCGCTCGTCATCGCCCTCGTCCTGATGACCCTGGGGTCGCCCGCCGGCACGCCTCGGGCCGTCGCGGCCACGGTCGCATGGCCCGTCTCGACGCTCGTGGTTTCGGAGCTGCAGACCGGCGGCGCCAGTGCCTCGGACGAGTTCGTCGAGATCGCGAACCAGGGCGCCGGGCCGGTGGACCTCGTCGGGCTGGAGGTCGTGTACGCGACGTCGTCGGGCTCCACCGTGACCCGCAAGGCCTCGTGGAGCGGTTCGTCCGTGCTTGATGCGGGACGGCGGATCCTGCTCGTGAACGGCGTTGGGGCGTACGCGGCCTTGGGGGATGTCTCGTACAGCGGCGGGTTCGCGGCGACCGGTGGGGCGGTCGCGCTGCGGGTCATCGGCGGGTCCGTGGTGGACGCCGTGGGCTGGGGCGATGCGACGAACGCCTTCGTGGAAGGCGGGACGGCGGTCGCGCCAGGCGCCGGATCGAGCCTGGAGCGGTCGCCTGGCGGCGCGCTCGGCAACGCCGTGGATACGAATGACAACGCGCTCGACTTCTTCGTGAATGCCTCCCCGAACCCCCAGGGATCAACGGCCGCGCCGGTGCCCGCTCCGGGGCCGACTCCAACGCCGAGTCCGGTGCCTACAGCGAGTCCAGTGCCGACGCCGACTCCCACGCCGACTCCGACTCCCTCGCCTAGCCCGACGGCTGTCCCGACGCCGACGGCGACGCCCAGCCCGACGACGACGCCCAGCCCGAACCCGACGGCGACGCCAAGCCCGAGCCCGACGCCGACGGCGACGCCCAGCCCGACGGCGACGCCAAGCCCGACTCCGACGCCGACGGCGACGCCGAGTCCCACCCCGACACCAACACCTGCGCCGACACCGACCCCGGTGCCCACGCCCGCGCCGATCAGCGTGGCGGCGGCCCGCGCCCTGCCGGACGACACGGTGGTCACGATCGGCGGAACCCTCACGACGCCGCTCGGTGCCCTCGAGGGTGGCCGGACCGGGTACCTGCAGGACGCGACCGCGGGGATCGCGGTGTACCTCGGCGCGCCCGTGGTCGGGACGATGGCCGCCGGGACAGCCGTTGTCATCAGCGGGACGCTCGATAGTCGATACGCGCAGCGCACGCTCCGGGTTGCCGAAGCCGACCTCGTGATCGTCGGGCAGCCCGGGGTCCCGGTACCGATTTCGATCGGCACCGGTGCCGCCACCGAACCGTACGAGGGCCAGCGAGTCTCGGTCAGCGGAACCGTCGTGGGTGGCTCGGACGCGCTCGCCGATGGGCTAGCTGTCTCGGTCGACGATGGCTCCGGGCCGACCCGAGTCATCGTCACTCCGTTGGCCCTCGGCGACCGGTCGCTTCCGGCCGGCACCATCGTCGATGTCGTTGGTCCGCTCGGACAGCGAGACAGCAGCGGCACCGGGACGTCGGGCTATCGGATCTACGTGACCGGCGCGGCCGACCTCGTGATCGAGCCGCCGACGCCGAAGCCGACTCCAACTCCGGCCTCGACGCCAACGCCGGACCCCAGCGCGACCGCGGATACCACACCGACCCCCGTTCCCACGGTCTCGCCGACCCCGAGCCCGACCCCCACCGCGGGACCCACGCCGACGCCATCGCCGACCGCGACGCCAACGGCCACTCCGGGTATCGACGCGATCGATGTCGCGCGTACGAGGCCGATCGGGTCGACGGCGATCGTTCGGGGCGTCGTGACGGCGGAGGCAGGTCGGCTTGGGACACCGGCACTCTTCGCCATCGCCGATGCCACCGGCGGCATCGTCGTGAAGCTGCCGGACGAGACGGTCGCGCCGCCTCGCGGAACCGTGCTGGAAGTCCGCGGACGGCTGGCGGATCCGTATGGACAGCTCGAACTCCGGCCCGCGGTCGACGGCATGACCGCCATGGGTGCCGGCACCCTGCCCTTGCCGATCGGCCTTGGGGCGGGCGGTCTCGGGGAGGCGACCGAGGCCAGGCTCGCATGGATCTCCGGGACGGTCCTCGACCGGCCCACGAAGGCGACGAGCGGCGACATCGCCTTCAGCGTCGAGCTCGACAACGGCGTCGTCGTCCGCGTGCTGGCCGACGCCTCGAGCGGGATCATGACGACCGGCGTCTCGAAGGGCGCCTCGTACCGGCTGACCGGCATCGTCGGGCAACGCGCGTCGCGCAAGGGCGCCCTCGACGGGTATCGCCTCTGGTTGCGCGATCGCGCCGACATCGAGCTGGTGGCCGCGGCGTCGGCCTCCCCCTCGGCGTCTCCGTCTCCGCGTTCCGCGCCAAAGCCCTCAGCGGATCCCTCGGCGCACGCCAGCGGGAGCACGCCGTCGACCGCCCGTGCCATCTCCGTGGCCTCCGCCCTGAAGATCACCGACCGCGACGTGGCGATCGAGGCGGTCGTTACCGCGCCCGGGACGCTCCTGGATGCGACCGGCCGTCGGATCGTCGTCCAGGACGTGAGCGGTGCGATCGAGGTCCTGCTTCCGAAGGACGTCCCCGCCCCGAGCGTCGGCACGCGAATCCGCGCCGAAGGGCGTGTGGGGACTGCGTACGGCGCGCCGCGCCTTCGCGCAGACGTCATGCAACGCCTGGGCAGTGCGGCCCGCCCGGCGGCGCTGCGGATCCGTGGGCCGCTGACCCCGGCGCACACGTGGCGGCTCGTTGCGGTCTCCGGCCGCATCGAGGACGTCCGCAAGCTCGGGGACCGATGGCGCGCCGAGGTCGTGGTGGGTGCGGCGCGCCTGATCGTGATCGGTCAGCCCGGGGCCAGGATCCCGGTCCAGGCCGTGATCGAGGGTCGTTCGATGGATGTCGTGGGGATCGTACGGGCCGCCTACCCGAGTGCCAGCGATCGACGATCGACGATCCTCCCGCGATCGATGGGCGATATCTCGATCGGTGGCGCCGCGAGCGGCGGCGCGGCCGGCGGCGCGACCGGTGGCTCTACGGCCGGGGGCCGTTCGGATCCCGGAAGCGCCCCGGGCAGCTCGGGCGTGGCCGTTGACTCCGCCACCGCGACCGCGGCGGCGGCGGCGCCCGACGCCGACCTTGTGGATCTGGCCTCGGTCCTCGGAACGACCGTCCGGGTCGGGGGCCTGGTCGTCGACCTACGTCCCGACGGCTTCACGCTCGATGACGGGACTGCGCGCGGCACGGTCGTCCTTCGTGGCGACGCTGCGGACTGGATCCCACTGGTCGAGCCCGAGGACGCGATCAACGTGATCGGTCGTGCGCAGCGTCTGGATGGCGGCGACCTCGCCGTGGTCGTGACCGATCCGGCGGGCATCGTGCTCGGCAGCGACCCGTCAGCGGTCGCCGGCGCAAGCGTCGCGCCGACCGCCGGGGCGAGCGCGATCACGGCCGATGCCAAGCCGCGAACCGCCGGATTCGGCGACGTGATGGGCACCGTCCCGGGTGCCGGCGCCGGCCTGCTATCCCTCGTCGGCATCAGCCTGGCCTCGGTGGCGGTCACCCTCCTTCGGCGCCGCCAGGCCCGCCGGCTGGTGGCATTGCGAGTGGCCGCGCGGCTGTCGGCCATCGCCGGTTCGGACCCGTCCAGCCGGCCGTCGAGCGACCCGAGGATGGCCTGATCACGGCCTGAGCGTGGCCCGAGCGTGGCCGGAGGGCCGTCGTCCACGCTCAGCCACGCTTGACTCACGCACGAAATGGGGCCTATCCTCGCCCGAGTTTCGCGCCAGCGAAGCAGCCACGTGAGCGAGGAGAGGTTTTGCCGAACGCGGACACCCGCGTCGATAGCCCAAGAGATCGTCGTATAGCGATCCCCGAAGGGGAACGGCAGTACCACACCGGACTCGGACCGGGAGACCTGGCCGAGTACATCCTCCTCCCCGGCGACCCTGAACGGACAGCCCGGATCGCAACACGCTTCGATTCGATCGAGTTGGAGCATCAACACCGGGAGTTCGCCACCGTCACCGGGACATTTCGCGGACAGCGGGTCTCGGTCGTTTCGACCGGGATCGGCACCGACAACGTCGAGATCGTCGTGGCCGAGATCCTGGCGATCGCGAAACGGCCAACCTTCATCCGTGTCGGGTCGTGTGGGGCTCTGCAACCGGAGATGAACCTGGGAGACCTGGCCATCACCACCGGTGCGGTCCGCCTCGAATCGACCACCAGCTTCTTCGTCCACGATGGGTATCCCGCGGTCGCCGATTACGAGGCGGTCGTGGCGCTCATCGAGGCCGCGGAGCGACTCGGTCATCGCTACCACGTCGGCGTGACGGCGACGGCACCGGGATTCTTCGGGGCGCAAGGGCGTCCCATCCCGCAGTTGCCCATCCGCTACCCTGACTTGGCAGAGGACATGGCGCGCCAGCGCGTCATGAATTTCGAGATGGAGGCATCGGCCCTCCTGGTCCTTTCGTCACTCGCTCGATGTCGAGCCGGGGTCGTCTGTGCGGTGTTTGCCAATCGGACCACCGGCGAGTTCGTTGGGGGAGCGGCCAAGGACGCAGCGGAGGCCGCATGCGTCGACACGGGCCTGGAGAGCCTGATCGTCCTCGCCGAGATGGATGCTCAGAAACGAGCCGCCTCGACGGACCGCTGGCGTCCGTCGTTGTGGGCTTCCGAGACAGCGCGAACCCGATAGCGGATGCGGGACAAAGGTTCCCGCAACGCTCGACCGACTCCAAGGAGGAGAACCCGATGGCCGAGGCCTATTGCGTCAAGGACAAGAGGAAGGTCGAAGTCCTCAACCCGCAGCGGATCACGATGAAGAACGGCAAGGCGGCCCTGCAGGGCACCTGTCCGATCTGCGGCGGCAAGGTCTTCAAGATCGGCGGCTGACCCCCGCTCGTTCCCGATACCGAACACGGCCCTCGCCGGCAACGGCGGGGGCCGTTCCATGCCCGGCTGGCCGAGCCGGGAATGCCCTTTGCTAGAATGGCCATGTTCCCCAGCCTGATCGCTTGCGCGCCCTGAGCCCGCTCCACCCATCCGCGGTCCCACACCGGCCGCCAGGAGGTCCCACCATGGCAGTCCGTGTCGGCATC
>JAXDKY010000094.1:0-3091 GCA_034666885.1 Chloroflexota bacterium | reverse complement strand
GCCTGAGCGTGGAGCCGCTCGGTGGCGGTGAGGTCGGCGGCCGGTTCCACCAGGGACCAGCGGCCGGCGGCCTCCGGCGGGCCCAGCGACGTTAGGCGGCCCGGGCGTGGGTGGCGCGCGCCGTTGCCGCCCGTCGGGCGCTTCCAGCGCAGCGCACGGAGCGGCGCGAACGTGTCGTTGGTGACCTCACCGGCCCATACGAGGTCCCACAGGGCGTCGAGCATGGCCCGGTCCGCGCCACCACCGGCGGCGGCATGGATCTCGCGGTAGAAGCTGGCGCCGCGCCGCGCGAGATGCTCGCGGATGCGGTCATGGCGCTCCTCGAGCGGGCGCTCCATGCCGTCCGGAGGCGCCACCGGCCGAAGCGCATCCCGCCCCGGACGGAACAGGGCGATACGACCGTCGTCGCGGCCGAGGCTCCCTCGCCCGACCCAGCCGACCTCGCCCATCGCGCCCAGCTCGTCCAGCAGGCGCGGCTGGTAGCCGGGGACGCGGGCCGGCAGGACGTCACGTTCCAGCACGGACGCCGGGATGGCGACGCCGGCCAGTTGGTCCACGACCTCGGCCAGACGCTCCAGGGCGGCCGAGCCCCGGAACGGCGACGCGTCCGTCCCCGGACCGCCGACCGGCACGACGCCATGCCAGGCCGGCAGGAACCGACCGAGCGCCGCCGGATCGACCGGCTCGACCTCGCGTCGAAGCCGAGCAAGGGAGCGGCGGCGGAGGAGGCGCAGGACGTCGGGGTCGCACCATTCGCGCTCGGCGCCACCCGGTCGGAACTCTCCGAGCAGGAGCGAGCCGTTGGCGAGGAGCCGCTCCAGGGCGTCGTTGACGATGCCGACCGGAAGGCCCCATCGCCGCGCCGGATCCGGCGTCAGGAAGGGGCCGTGGGTCCGGGCGTATCGCGCGAGCAGCCCCTCCAGCGCGCCCGCGGCTGGGCCGAGGAATGCGGCGGGAACCCCGACGGGTGCCGTCACGCCGACGCCGTCCCGGTAGCGGGCGACGTCCTCGATCGCGATCCAGCGGTCGTCGCCGGTCATCCTGACCCGGACGGCGCGGCGGGCCGCTTCCAACTCAGCCAGCCACGGAACGGCGACGGGGGCACCGCCCACGGTCCGGGCACTGACTTCGTCCGCGGACAGGTCACCGAGCCGCCGCAGGAGGTCGTGGACCTGGTCGAGCGTCGTCGCCTGGCGGTCATCGACGAGCGCCTGGAGCGACAGCTCGAGGTCGGCCAGCGCGTCCGGATCGAGCAGCTCGCGGAGCTCCTCCTGGCCCAACAGCTCGCGCAGCAGGTCGCGATCCAGGGTCAGCGCCCCGGCCCGGCGCTCGGCCAGCGGCGTGTCGCCGTCGTACATGTAGGCCGCGACGTAGTCGAAGAGGAGGCTGCTCGCGAACGGGCTGGCCTTCGGCGTCTCGACGCCGTGGATCGCGATCTCGCGACTCGAGATGCCGCCGAGGATCTCGCGCAGCGCGTCGAGGTCGAACACGTCCGACAGGCACTCGCGATAGGTCTCGACGAGGATCGGGAAGCTGCCGTAGCGACTGGCCACGGCCAGCAGGTCCGCCGCACGCTGGCGCTGCTGCCACAACGGCGTGCGGGTGCCCGGCCGCCGTCGAGGGAGAAGCAAGGCCCTCGCCGCGTTCTCGCGGAAGCGGCTCGCGAACAGCGCCGAGTTGGCGACCTGGCCCACGACGAGATCCTCGACATCCTCGGCGGCCGGGAAGAGCAGCTCCTCGACGCCGTCGAGGCTCGCCTCCCCTTCCGGCATCCGGATCGCGATCCCGTCGTCCGACCAGATCGTCTGGACCTCCATGCCGAGCCGCTCCTGGAGCCGCGACTCGATCGCGAGCGACCACGGCGCGTGGACGCGCCCGCCGAACGGCGAGAGCAGCGTCAGGCGCCAGTCGCCCAGCTCGTCGCGGAAGCGCTCGACGACGATCCGCTTGTCGGTCGGGAGCGAACCCGTCGCCTCGCGCTCGTCCTCGAGATACGAGACGAGGTTCTCAGCCGCCCGCTCGTCGAGGTCGTGGAACTCGCGCAGCCGTTGCGTGGCATCCCGCCGTCCCTTCGCGCCACGGGCCAGGTCCGCCTCCATCTCCCCGACGAAGGCGCCCAGCGCGCGACCGAGCTCGATCGGCCGGCCCATCGCGTCGCCCTTCCAGAAGGGGAGCTTGCCCGGAACCCCCGGGGCGGGGCTGACGGTGACGCGGTCGTGCCCGATCTCGAGGACCCGCCAGCTGCTCGCGCCCAAGACGATGACGTCGCCGTGCATGCCGGCACGCAGCTCGTAGACCATCTCCTCGTCGAGCTCGCCGACGCGCCGGCCAGGCGTCCCGGCCTCGCCCTCCATGAAGACGCCGAACAGGCCACGATCCGGGATGGTTCCGCCACTCGTGACCGCCACGACCCGGGCGTCGCGCCGGCCTTCGATCGTGTCGGTGACGCGGTCCCAGACGACCCGCGGCTTGAGCTCGGCGAACTCGTCCGATGGGTAGGCGCCGGCGAGCATGCCGAGGACGCCGTCGAGGACGTCGCGCGTCAGGGTCTCGTAGGGCGCCGCCCGCGTGACGGTGCGGAACAGGTCGTCGCCGGTCCATCGATCCATCACGGTCATGGCCACGAGCTGCTGGGCGAGGACATCGAGCGGGTTGCGCGGGATCTTGGTGGCCTCGATGGCGCCTTCGTGCATCCGGCGCGTCACGACCGCGACCTCGAGCAGGTCGCCTCGGTACTTGGGGAAGATGACGCCCTTGCTGGGCGCGCCGACCTGGTGGCCGGCCCGGCCGACGCGCTGGAGACCGCGCGCGACGCTGGTCGGACTCTCGACCTGGATGACGAGGTCGACCGCGCCCATGTCGATGCCGAGCTCGAGGGACGATGTGGCGACGAGCGCGGGGATCCGACCGGCCTTGAGCTCTTCCTCGATCTCGAGTCGTTGTTCGCGGGCGATGCTGCCGTGATGGGCGCGGACCAGTTCCTCGCCGGCGAGCTCGTTGAGGCGCTGGGCGAGGCGCTCGCTGAGTCGGCGGCTGTTGGTGAAGACGATCGTGCTCGTGTGGCTGCGGATCAGTTCCAGGATCGCGGGGT
>JAXDKY010000093.1:0-8733 GCA_034666885.1 Chloroflexota bacterium | reverse complement strand
CAGAAGATCCCGGGCCGTGGGCACTCGCTCACGATCGACAGCGGTTGGCGCGAGGTCGCCGACATCGCGCTGGCCTTCGTGCAACGGTTCGTCGATGCTCGGGCTGGCTCCGGGATGGCCTCGTCTTCATCCGGAGGCTGACCGATCGAGCGATGCTCGGCGGGGATGCGGCTGGCGCCCGATGAGGACTTGGGCCATGCTGCATCGGTCATGGACCAGCCGCACCAGAACGCCGCTCTCGGGGTCGAGCCGATCCGGACGATCGGCCGCGAGGAGCTCCGCCAAAAGCTGGAGCGGGGCGATCCCCTGAAGCTGATCATGGCGCTCAATCGCTGGGCGTTCGACGCCAAGCACATCCCGGGCTCGATCCACTTCGACACGCCGGAAGCGCTGTACGCCGCGGTCAAGCCGGACGACGAGGTGGTCGTCTACTGCTCGCACGTCGACTGCCTGTCGAGCGTCGCGCTGTATCGCGATCTCGTGCGGCGCGGCTATTCGAACGTACGGCGCTATTCGGGCGGACTCCTGGAGTGGGAGGATGCCGGCCTGCCGCTCGAAGGCGAGTTCGCGAGGGCGTCATGAGCGACTCCCGGTCGCCCGATCCGCCGCCCGAGCATCCGTATGCCGCCGAGATCGAAGCGGAGCGGCGGGGTTGGTACGAGGTCGCCGACCTCGTCCGGTCACTGACCCCGGTGGAGCGCATGGCGCCCGGGTACCAGCGCGATCCCGACTGGACCGTCCGCGACGTCGTCGCCCACCTGGGCACCTGGCTCGCCGAGGCGGAGGTGCAGTTCGAGCAGATCAGCGCGGGCACCTACGAAGGCCACGACATCGACGTCGACGCCCTCAACGCGGAGTTCCTCGCCGCCATGGCCGACCAGCCCTGGGACGTCGCCTGGGTGCAGGCCAACGCCGGCCGCACCCGGATGGTCCAGGAGTGGTTCCTGCTCGATCGGCCGACCGACGAGGCGGCCTGGTGGATCCGCAAGACCGGCAGCGACCACTATGCCGAGCACCTGGGACGGCTGCGCGAATGGGTCGCCGAGCTGGTCGAACAGCGGACGGCGCGGCTGTCGGCATCCACGCCTGCCGGCGGCGCGGCCGAGGCCGAGCGATGATCGAGTCGCAGGCACGCGCCGACACCGGCGGGCCGTGGCCGGCGCTCCCGTGGCGCGACTGGGCCCCGACCGTCTCCACGTTGCACCTGTGGACGCAGATCGTCGGCAAGGTACGGATGGCCCTGGCGCCGCCGCTCAACCATTGGTGGCACATCCCGCTCTATATCGACGCCCGTGGATTCACTACCGGCCCCATCCCGTACCAGCAGCGCGAGTTCCAGGTCGACTTCGACTTCGTCGACCACCGCTTGCGCGTCATCGACACCGAAGGCGGCGCGTTCACGATGCCGCTCGAGCCGAAGTCGGTGGCGCGGTTCTACCGCGAGTTCATGGACGGGCTGCGCAGCCTGGGCATCGAGGTGCGGATCTGGCCGCGCCCGGTGGAGGTCGCGGACGCCATCCCCTTCGAGGCGGACGAACAGCATGCCTCCTTCGACCCGGGCCATGCGGCGCTGCTGTGGGGCGCCTTCCGCCAGGCGGACCGCGTGATGAAGACGTTCAAGACCGGGTTCGTCGGCAAGGCGAGCCCGGTGCACCTGTTCTGGGGAAGCTTCGACCTGGCCACGACGCGCTACTCGGGCCGACCGGCGCCGCTCCATCCCGGCGGCGTCCCGAACTGTCCGACCTGGGTGATGCAGGAGGCCTACTCGCGCGAGGAGCACAGCGTCGGCTGGTGGCCTTCGACCGAGCCGCCCGGCCCCGCGTTCTACGCGTATGTGTATCCGGAGCCGGAAGGCTTCCGGACCGCCTCGATCCGCCCGGCGGAGGCCTTCTTCGATGCTCGATATGGCGAGATGCTCCTGCCGCATGACGTCGTGCGTGCCTCGGCCGACCCCGAAGCGACGGTGCTGGAGTTCTTCCAGAGCACCTACGACGCCGGCGCGGACCTGGCGCGTTGGGACCGGTCCGTCCTCGAGCCGCCGACGGTGCCCGGTCGACCGCCCCGGGAGCCCTGGAGCGTCGTGCGGCGCTGACCGGCCGCGCACGAGAGGCGGCGGGGGTTCAGTCCGTCGCGCGGCGCGGGGCGTGGGCCAATAGCTGCCGCGCGGCCTCCCTCGCCGTGAGCGCGAACGCGGCCGTCTGGCGTGCGACCGCCAGCGAGATGGCGCCGGCCGTCAACGCATGCAACTCCATGCCCAAGAGCTCGGGCTCGGCGTACCCGGCAGCGGTGACCAGCGTCCGGAAATAGGCGCCGATCTCGTCCAGCGTCTCGCGGATGACCAGCCTCGCCGGATCCGCCGGATCGGTGATCTCGACCGACGAGTTGAGATAGGGGCAACCCCGGTAATTCTCGGCCTCGAGCCACTCGGCGACTGCCTCGAAGAAGAGCAGGATCTCGTCCTCCGGGCTTGCGCCGGACGCCCGCGCCTGGGCCTGCGCGCGCACGAACCAGCGGGTGCGCGGATCGCGGAGCCAGGCGACGACGAGATCGCTCTTCGACGGGAAATGACGGTAGAACGTGGCCTTCGCGACACCGGCCGCCTCGATGATCGAATCCACGCCGGTCGCCTGGATCCCGCCCTCGTGGAACAGCTTCGAGGCCGCCGTCAGGAGCCGATCTCGGGCGGACTCGGGCGCGCGGCCCCGACTGGTCCGAAGCAGTCCGCCGACCACCGCGACCGGGTGGGCCCCGATGACCTCCGCGATCGTTCGCGCGCTATGGCGGGTGAGGTCGTACGTGCAGATGACCACGTCCGGAACGGTGTCGAGGAACTCGTCAAGGCGCGCTTCGTAGCGCACGAGGGCACGCGCGGTGGCGCTTGGGGTCGCGCTGTCGGCCGCCCATTCCATGCTCCCGATGAAGCGCGTTCGTGGGTACCCGAGGGAGCGGCCCTCGGCCAGGACGTCGCGAAGGAAGTCGAACTGGGCGGACCCGTCGAATCGACCCCCCCGCACGTAGGATTCGGCCCAGGTCTGCACGACGAGCTCCTTCGCTGCCATGGCCCCCTCGACGTCGATCCCACTCTCCCTGAGTCGTTCGATGTGTCGATCGCGCAATCCGGGATCGACGACATGGAAGGCCCGGTCGCCCTGCTCGAACCCCTCGACGACGAATGGAACGAGGAGTTCTTCCGCCTCCTGTGGACCATCCACGAGGGCGGCCACGTGGCGGTGCTGGTCGAGCTCCTCGCCGGCGAGCCGAACGGTGCGCAGAGATGTGGGCATCGAGCTGGATCCGTCCCTGGGGGTCATCGCCTCTTGGAAGACGACACGACTCTGACCCTACCGCCATTGGCGAGCGTTGTATAGAGACCGTCCTGTCTAGCGGTAGACAATCCTGTCCTATTGTTCGTACAATCCCCGCGGTAGACAACCGCAACCGAGGTCCTCGCGCGTAGGTGAAAACAGCTGCGGAACTCCAGGACGTCGCGGATGTCCTGAGTGGAACCCTGTCCGGCTCGCGGCCTGAAACCCGGCGCGCACTCGCCATGAGAGCCGAGGTCCGCACCTTCCGGCCGCGCCAGACCGTGGTCGCCCAGGGCGAGGAGTCGCGCGTCGGCGTCATCCTCGACGGCCACCTCGGCTTCCGACGGACGACGGTCGACGGCCGCGAGGTCATGCCGCGCATCATTTCCCGCGGCGATATCGGGCCGTTCCTGTCGCTCCTCCATCGCCCGTCGACCGCGGAGCTGATCGCCCTGTCGCCGTCCCGCGTCGCGCTGTGGCCGGGCGAGGATATCCAGGCCCTGGCGGTCGACGACGCGGGGCTCGCCGTCGACCTGTTGCGGCATGTGCTGCTCGGCTTCGAAGAGATCGTCGAGCGACTCGACGGTCTCCTCTATCAGAACGCTCGTCGCCGGGTGGCCCGCATCCTCCTTCAGCACGCTGACCTCGTGTTCGGTGACGAGGCTGTGGTGACCCGCGCCTACCTGCCGGCGCTGATCGGAACGAGCCGCGAGATGACCGGCCGCGTACTACGCGAGCTCGAATCGGATGGTCTCGTGCAGCGCATGGGCCGCCACCGACTCCGCTTGCTCGATGCGCCCGGCCTCGCCCGAGCGGCGGCGGTGTCCGTGCGCGACTCGGGTGCTCGGAACAAGTTCCTCGTCGCGCGCGGCTCCCCGATGCAAGAGTGAGCGAGCCTGACGTCCGCACGGACGATCGAGACGGAGGATCCCGACTGCCTGCCAGCCTTCGGCACCCCAGCGCATCGGATCCACTTCGGCCCGAAGGGCCCGCCGTGCTCCTCGTCGAGGACGACCCCGATCTGCTCACCCTGATGACGGTCGCCCTCGGCCGTGCCGGGCTGCGCACCGTCGCGGCGGTCAGCGCCGAGGCGGCGGAGACGGCGCTCGCCGCGGACCAGGTCGGGTGCGTCGTCGCGGATCTCGGGATGCATGGGATGAACGGGATCGATCTCGTCCGCGCCCTCCGCCGTCGGCCCGAGACGTCCACGCTGCCCGTCATCCTCGTGACGGGCTCCGAGGATACCGAGGGCGTCATCGAGGCCCTCGATGCCGGTGCGGACGACTTCCTGCCCAAACCCGTCCGCCTGGACGAGCTCGTCGCCCGAGTGAAAGCTCATCTCCGGACCCAGGCCGCCTGGACGCAGGTCGTGATCTCAGAGCTTCGGATCCGGGCGGAGGCCGTCCGCGCGATCGGGCAGCTATCGCTGTCGAGCGTCCCCGAGGAGGCGGCCGAGGCCGTCGTCGGTGAGCTGGCGCGGCGCATCGGCTCGGCGTTCGTGGGTGTGTACCGGCTGGCCGGCATGGACCGGCTCGAGCCGCTCGCGACCTGGAATGCCGCGGACGGGTTGCTACATGGCGGCATGCCGCTTCCCCCGGCGCGCAGCGCGTACCTGGTGCGCCGGGCGCGCGAAGGACCGTGGGCCGAGCAACCTGCCGGTCCCGATGCCGGGGAGCCCGCCGACCCATTCTGGAACGCCCGTCCCGATATCGCCGCCGGCGCCCCCATCTATGCCGGCGAGGATCTCGTCGGGCTGCTGTCGATCGGGGCGGCCCTCAACGAGCGAACCATGACCGTCCCGATGGCACGCGGCAGGCTGCTGGCGAGCGCCATCGACTATGCGAGCGTCCTCGGCGTCGTCGCGGGTCCGGCCATCGCGGACGGTCAACAGTCGACCCGGGAGAAGGCGGAGCTCCGCCGGGTCCTCGCGAACCGTCGGTTCTTCCCGGTCTTCCAGCCCATCGTCACGCTCAGCAGCGGCGATGTCGTGGGGTACGAGGCGTTGACGCGCTTCGTGGACGGGACCCAGCCGAGCTTGCGGTTCGCACGTGCCGCGGCAGTGGGCCTCGGCTTCGACTTCGAGCTCGCCGCGATCGAGGCGGCGATCGCTGCGGCGCCGCGGATGGACCCGGATGGCTTCCTCGCCCTGAACGTGTCACCGGGGCTGGTCGTCACTGGCGGCAAGCGTCTCAAGCGGATCCTCAAGCGATACCGCGGGCGGATCGTGCTCGAGGTGACGGAGCACGTCCCGATCGCGAATTACGAGGAGTTCCGCTGGGCCGTCACCCGGGTCGGAGAGGTCGAGGTATCGGTCGATGACGCCGGCGCCGGCTACGCCAGCCTGCGCCACATCCTGGAGCTCGGCGCCGCCTGGGTGAAGCTCGACATGACGCTCGTTCGCCGGATCGACGACGACACCCTGCGACAGGCCCTCGTGGCTGGCCTCGCCCATTTCGGGCAGCGCAGCGGGCAACGGCTGATCGCCGAGGGCGTGGAGCGCCAGGACGAGGCCGACTGCCTCCTGAGCCTCGGCGTGGAATACGCGCAGGGCTACCTGTTCGGCGCCCCCGAGCGCGCCAAGCGCTGATCCAAAGAAAAGGCTGGACCCGCCGCCCGCGACGACGTACGATGCGTGGGCCGGCGCAACCGCCGGGGGACTCATCCGAGGGCCGAGGCTCCTATCGAGCTTCGGCCCTCGTCGTTGTCCCGCACGGTCGGCCGTTCCAGGCGGGCGCGGAGGAGTTCCGTTCCTGCGCTGTCCGCGATGCGACACGACCAGCCGGCCTCGTGTCGCCAGGTGATGGCATCCACCGTGGCCCCGGCCTCGGCGGCTCGGGCGTATTCGAGTCGGGCCAGGCGGGGGATCACGCGGACGTCGGCCAGCCCGCCGGCCGCGATGACCTGCTCCTCGACCCAGTCGGCGTACACCGCGTTGTTGACGTGGTCCATCGGGTCGAGCTCCTGGGGGCGGACGGTGATCCGGGCGTGGCCGGCGTCGGGCGGCGGCTCGGACAGCGGGACCCGCGCAAGCGGGAAGCGGGCATCGGGCGCGCCGAACACCGGCTGGAAGTCGACCGGGATCCGCGTGGGAGCGCCACGCGCGTCGAGCAGCACCCAGTCGACATGGGTCCAGCCGACGAGCGCACCCGTCGCATCCACGAACTCCGTTCGCCGTCGGGCCCAGACCCGGCGCCAGCCGACGACCCTGGTCGTGCCGGTCAGCTCGTCGCCGACCCGGATCTCCGCCTCCACCCCGACCTCGGCGGCACGCGCCAGCCACGTGAGCCCGCGTTCGCGGTACCAATCGCGATCGAACCCGCGCCGGGCCGAGTGGTACCAGGCAAGGTCCTGCGCATAGCGGAGCAGGGCGGACGTTCGCAGGAGGCCGTCGGGACCGGCCTCATCGAAGCGTACCCGGACCGGCGCGGAGCACGCGTCCGGCTCGGCGGGCACAGGGCGCGGCCCCGCTTCGCTACCGGCCGCGGCCGCGGCCGCCGACTCGGTCATGGGGCGGTCTCCGCCAGGCGGTCCAGCGACTCGAGCGGGATGATCGTCGTCCCGGCGCGCGGTGCGTTCAGCCGGCCCAGCCGCACCTCGCAGGATCGCTCGGCGTCGAACACGACGAGGGCGACGCGCAGCCCTTCGTCCTCGTCCGCAGCGTGGGTGCGAGCGTCGTCGAGCTGATGAAGGACGTCGTCGTTGATGCCCCTTGCGCCCCACTTGCAGTCGTACGCCTCCGCCCCGCCATCGCGTTCGACGGTCACGTCGTACGGGTGGATCTCGGCGCGGACCCCATCGAACAGGATCCGTCGCTCGCGGCGGATGGCGCCATCGCCGGCTCGGCGAGCCAGCAGGATGGCCGTGGCCTCCTCGACGATCGCGCCGCGAAACTGGCTGCGAACCTGCTCGCCGCGGTCCGCCACCTCGAGGCTCGCGGCGAGGAGGGCCTCGGAGCGGGTGCGTTCGGGGCCGGTCGGTACGGACGATCCGAAGAGCGTCGGGAAGGTCGCGCCCCAGGCGACCGGATCGTTCGTCTCGCCATTCATGACCGCCCTGGCCATGACCCGTTGCGACGCGGTGGCGTCCGCAAGCAGCGCCGCGACGCGCCGGACCAGCGGGTCGGCCTGGATCCCGGCGTACACGATCGCTCGGCCGTCGCGGGCGGCGTCCTGGAACCTCACGGCGCTTCGCCGAGGGCGAGCAAGGTGACCTGCGGGAACGTCGAGAGCCAATCGATGGCGCGGTGCGGATCGGTGATCCGCTCGATCTCGTCGATGGCGCGATCGATCGCGGCATCGACTTCATCGCTCAGGATCGTGTCGGGTCGGGCGTCAGCGACGGCCTCGAGGTGTTCGCGCCAGGCCGTCGCGAGGTCGTTCACGTACGACCATTCGTCCTCGATCTCCTCACCGAGCGCGGTCAGGTCATCGTAGGCCGTCAGGACGCGTTCGATCGCTTGCGCGATGGTGGCCGGTGCCATGGCCGAAGCCTACGACCGGAGGGCATGGTCCGCTGCGAAGCCGTCAGCTCTTGGTCGAGGGGACCGTCCGTACGCTCGAGCCGGCGGGAATGCGCTCGTCCTGGCGTCGGCCGCGCCCGAGTGATCGTTCGGCGGCCGTGGGCCGGTCCGCGCGGCGGAGCAGGGACTCCAGTTCGCGGCTGGCCCGATCGTCCCACGCCCGTGAGTACGCGGTGATGGCCGCCGATCGCACGCGGGCGGCTTCTCGCCGATCCCCGGCCCCTTCCAGCTGTGCGACACGATCAAGGATCGCTCGGTACAGCGAAGGAAGCTCCTCGGCGCGTGAGTTCGGCTCCATCCTGTCGAACCTTGGGTGACCATGGTCCCGGGCGGAATAGCCCACCGGTCCCAGTCCGCCGAGCCGATGGGATCAATCCCCGCGATGGCCTCCGGCACGGATACCGAAGCTCCGCAGGTCCCCGGTCGCCGGTCCCCACGTCGCGTTGACCCGCTCCACGAGGGCTCCGGCAGGACCGCGCTCCATCGACTGGAGGAGGGCCTCCAGGCCCTCGCGAGCGCCTTCGGCGATGCAGCGGACCGAGCCGTCGGACTCGTTCGCGACCCAGCCGGTCAGTCCGAGCTCCATGCCGCGCCGGAGCACGAAGTAGCGGAAGCCGACCCCCTGGACCCGACCGCGTGCGGTCGCCTCGAGCCGGGCGAGGGCGGGTGGCGCGGGGTCGCTCGCGGTCATGCCGCCGCGCTGTGCGGCCGGGGCCAGGCCAGCGCCAGGTCGTCCAGCACCAGCTCCGGCGACACGTTGCCCACGAGGAGCACGGCCGCCCGGCCAAGGCGGTCCAGGAACGCGTCGAGCTCGCTGCCGTCCAACCGGGCCGCCTGCGCGTTCGTTTCATCGAGCAGGCCCAGGTCGCGAACGGACGAACCGAGGCCTCGACTCGACAGGGCGAGGTC
>JAXDKY010000092.1:0-2643 GCA_034666885.1 Chloroflexota bacterium | reverse complement strand
CTCGGCACCGACACCGGCTGCTCGGTGCGGCTGCCGGCGTCCTATAACGGCATCGCCGGGATCCGCCCGAGCATCGGGCGGGTCAGCAACCACGGCGTCGGGGTCCTCGCCTGGACCCTCGACACGGTCGGGCCCATGTGTCGCACAGTCGAGGACTGCGCGATCATGTTCGGCGCGATCGCGGGCCATGACCCGCACGATCAGCAGAGCGCCGCCACGCCGGTCCCCGACTACGCGGCGACCTTGGAGCGCGGGCTCGAGGGCATGCGGATCGCGGTACTGGCCGACTTCTCCCTGACCGGCCTGCAGACGGGGGTGGAGCGTTGCGTCAGCGACGCCGTGTCCGAGCTCGAGCGCGGCGGCGCGCTCGTGCGCGAGGTGCCCGTCCACGACCTCGAGCCGAGCATCTCCGCGCTGCTGACCGTCGACATCGCCGAGCCGGCCGCCTACCATGCGGAGTGGCTGCGCCGGCAGCCGCAGGACTACGGCGAGGACGTGCGCACGTTGCTCGAGGCCGGCGAGCTCTACCTCGCCTCCCACTACATCCAGGCGCAGCGCTACCGCACGATCATCCGCGACCAGTTCACGCGCATCCTCGAGGACTTCGAGGCGATCGTGACGCCGACGGTGCCCTTCACCGCCCCGGAGATCGGGGTCACCGAGGTGCGCCTCGAGGATGGCCAGGTCCTCGACCTCATCCCGGCCGTCATGCGCTACAACGCGATCCCGCCACTCACCGGCCAGCCCGCCCTGTCCGTCCCCTGCGGCTTCTCCGACGACGGGATGCCGGTCGGGATGCAGCTGATCGGCAGCGCGTTCGACGAGGCGACCCTGTTCCGGATCGGCCACGCCTACCAGCAGCGCACGGACTGGCATCTCCGCGCCCCCGCGCTATGACCGACGCCGCCCCCTGGGTCGATCTCTACCGCGTGATGCGGCTGATCCGCCGCTTCGAGGAGGAGGTCCAGCGGCAGTTCCTGCGCGGCGAGGTCTACGGCTCGACGCACCTGTGCGTCGGGCAGGAGGCGGTCAGCGCCGGGGTCGCCCCGCTCATCGGCGAGCGCGACTGGGTCGCGTGCACCTATCGCGGCCACGGACACTGCCTCGCGCTCGGCATGGACCCGCAGGCGCTGCTCGACGAACTGCTCGGGCGCGCGACCGGCACGTGCGGCGGTCGCGCGGGCTCGATGAACGTCGTCGATCACGCCCACCGGCTGATCGGCTGCTTCGGCATCGTCGGCGGCACCATGGCGGCCGCCATCGGGGCCGGGCTCGCGTTGCGGCGCAGCGGCGGAGTCTCGGTCGCGTTCTTCGGCGACGGCACCGCCAACCAGGCCTATTTCCACGAGTGCCTGAACTTCGCCGCCGTGATGCGGCTGCCGGTGCTTTTCCTGTGCGAGAACAACCAGTACGGCGAGTTCACGCCGATGGCGAACTCGACGTCCGGCACCCTGCTGGCGCGCCCGCAGGCGATGGGAATCCCGGCGCATCAGGTCGACGGCAACGACATGTGGGCGGTCCGCGCAGCGGCCGAGGAGGCGTTCGAGCGCATCCGCGAGGGCGAGGGGCCCAGGTTCCTGGAGGCCCACACGTACCGGTTCTCCGACCATGGCCGCGGCGATCCGGTCAGCTACCGCCCGGAAGGCGAGGTCGAGCGCTGGCGCGAGCGCGATCCGCTGCTCGTGGCGCGCCGGCGCCTGGCGAGCGACTACGGCATCACCGAGGAGGCGCTCGACGCGGTGGACCGGGACGTCGACGGCGACGTCGAGGCGATGGCGACACGGGCGCTGGCCTCCCCCTTCCCGGATCCGGACCAGCCGAGGAGCGAGTTCAAGGGCGCCCGGGTAGCTGCGCATGGCTGAGATCGAGTTCAGGCGCGCGCTCAACGCCGCCCTTGACGAGGAACTCGCCCGCGACGAACGGGTCGTGCTCTTCGGCGAGGACATCGCCGTGCCCGGCGGCGTCTTCCAGGTCACTCCGGGCCTGCGGGAGAAGCATGGGGCCGAGCGCGTGTTCGACACGCCGATCTCCGAGCTCGCCATCACAGGCGCGGCGTTCGGCAGCGCGGTCAGCGGCCTGCGTCCGGTGATCGAGATCATGTTCGCGGACTTCCTCTGCCTCGCGATGGACAGCCTGGTCAACCAGGCGGCGAAGTACTGGTACATCTCCAACGAGCAGGCGAGCGTCCCGCTCGTGGTCCGCACTTCGACCGGTGCCGGGGGCCGCTTCGGCGCCATGCACTCGCAGATCCCGGCTCCGTGGTTCCAGGCCATCCCGGGGATGAAGATCGTCGCCCCCGCGTTTCCCGCCGACGCCAAGGGGCTGCTCAAGTCGGCCTTCCGCGACGACAACCCGGTCCTCTTTCTCGAGCACAAGCGCCTCTATGCGCTCAAGGGCGAGATCGACCCGGACGCCGACGAGCTGGTCGAGATCGGGCGCGCCGCCATTCGGCGCGAGGGCGGCGACCTCACGATCGTCGCGGCGATGAAGGGCGTGCACGACAGCCTGGCCGCCGCGGAGCGGCTCGCCGCCGAGCACGGGATCGAGGCGGAGGTGATCGACCTGCGGACGCTCCGGCCGCTGGACGTCGAGACCATCCTCACCTCGGTCGCCCGCACGAACCGGCTGCTCGTCCTCGAGGAG
>JAXDKY010000091.1:0-3876 GCA_034666885.1 Chloroflexota bacterium | reverse complement strand
GACGCCGAGCCCGGCAAGATCCTGCACGAGCTGCGGACCGGGGAGATGGCCCGGGCCGGGGAGCTGCCCCACACGCCGTACTACGGCTCGGTCGATTCGACGCCGCTCTGGCTGGTCCTGCTCGGAGCCACATTCGACTGGACCGGCGACCGCGCGCTCGTCGACCGACTCTGGCCGAACGCCATGGCCGCCCTCGAGTGGATCGAGCGCTACGGCGACAAGGACGGCGACGGGCTCATCGAATATGAACGCCGGTCCGAGCGCGGCCTCCTGAACCAGGGCTGGAAGGATTCGGGAGACGCGATCCGCGATCGAGCTGGCCGGGAGTGCCATGCCCCGATCGCCCTCGCCGAGGTCCAGGGCTACGTGTTCGACGCGAAACGGCGGATGGCGCGCCTGGCCCGGATGCGCGGCGACGAGGCGCTCGGTGACCGCCTGGATCGCGAGGCTGCCGAGCTGGCGGCTCGCTTCGAGGCGGCGTTCTGGGTCGAGGACCAGCACTACTACGCGATGGCCCTGGACGCCGACAAGCGACAGGCCGATGCGATCGGCAGCAACGCTGGCCAGTGCCTGTGGTCGGGCATCGTGTCGGAGGAGCGCTCTGGCGACGTCATCGAACGGCTGCTGCAGCCGTCGATGTTCTCGGGTTGGGGCATCCGGACCTACGCGTCCGACCAGCCGGGCTACAACCCGATCGGCTATCACACGGGCACCGTCTGGCCGCACGACACGTCGCTGATCGCCGCGGGCTTCAAGCGGTACGGCCACCACGAGGCGTCGAACCGGCTCGTCGGGCCGATGATGGAGGCCGCGCAGCGGTTCCCCGACTATCGCCTTCCCGAGCTGTTCTGTGGCTTCGACAAGACCCAGGCCGTGATCCCGGTCTCCTATCCGGTGGCCTGCTCGCCGCAGGCGTGGGCCGCGGGCTCCTCGTTCCTGTTCCTCCAGACGATGCTGGGCCTGCGCGCCCATGCGGACGTCGGCGAGCTCGAGCTGATGCATCCGCACCTGCCCGACTGGCTGGGTAAGGTCACGCTCAACGGGCTGCGGGTGGGCGAAGCCTCGGTCGACCTGCTCTTCCACCGCTGGCGCGGCACGACCAGCGCGGAGGTCCTACGCAAGGTCGGAGACGTCGCCGTCACGATCCGACTCTGACCGGTCGAGCGCGATGACCACGACCCGAGCCCTCGTCGACGAGGGTGTGCAGCGCCTGCGGTCGCTCGGGTTCGAAACGCCCCGCCTGGACAGCGAGCTGTTGCTCGCGCACGCGATCGGGGTCGGGCGCACGGCCGTCGTGGCGCACGGGGAGGCGCCCGTCGGCGCCGACGCGGAGGCCGCCTTCCGGGCATCCCTGGACCGGCGCGCCGCGGGCGAACCCGTCGCCTACATCCGGGGCATCAAGGAGTTCCACGGGATCGCCCTCGCGGTCGACGCGCGGGCACTCATCCCGCGGCCGGAGACGGAGCACGTCGTCGATCTTGTGCTCGCGGAGGTGATGGCGCGCCTGTCGGCCGCGCCTCGGACCGCCGAGACCGGCCCGTTGCGGGTCGTGGATGTGGGCACGGGGAGCGGGGCCATCGCGATCGCCCTGGCGGTCGCGCTGCGGAGCCGCCGCGTTGCCGTCGACGACGTGGCGATCACCGCGGTCGACGTTGCCGCAGATGCGCTCGACCTCGCCCGGGAGAACGCCGTGGGTCACGCGGTCGGCGATCGGGTCACCTTCGAGCTCGCCGACCTCCTGCCGGCGTCGCCCGACGCTCGACCGTGGGACGTCGTGGCCGCCAACCTCCCGTATGTCCGCTCCGACGCGATGGCCTCGCTGCCGACGCCGACCACGTTCGAGCCGGCGCACGCGCTGGACGGCGGTCCCGAGGGGCTGTCGATCATCGGGCGGTTGTTGGACGTACTGCCGGAGGGACTGGCGCCACACGGTGCCGCCTTCCTGGAGATCGGCGCGGACCAGGGCGAGGCGATCGTCGAACTGGCGAACGAGCGGTTGCCGGGCTGGTCGTGCCGGGTCGAAACGGACCTCGCCGGGCTGCCCCGAACGGCCGTCTTGCGGCGGCCGGTCGCGTGACGGACCGGGCGCTCCCGGCACCGGAGCCGGAATTCCCCATCCGCCTGATCGCGCTCGACATCGACGGCACGCTGATCGGCGATGACCACGACATCGGGCCGCGGACCATCGCCGCGGTCCGGGCGGCCATGGACCGGGACATCGCCGTCTCCCTGATCACGGGGCGGATGGTGTCGTCGGCGCTGCGATTCGCCCGGGAGCTCGACCTCGTCGGCCCGGTCGTGGGCTACCAGGGCGGCCTGATCCGGGCGATGCCGGAGGTGGGGTCGAAGCGGCTTGGCAAGCTGCTCCTGCACACGCCGATCCAGCCGAACGTCGCGCGCGAGATCATCGGCTGGACGCGCGAGCATGGTCTCGATCCGCACGTCAACCACCTCGAGCGCTTCATCCTTCGCGCCGACGACCCGCGGGCCGACGACTACTCGGCGTTCATGGGCGCCCGAGCGGAGTTGGTCGACGACCTGGTCGAGGCGATCACCCACCCCGTCACGAAGGTGCTGGCGGTCGGGGAGCCGCCGCTGCCGGTGGACCTGGCGCCGGTCGCCCGTGCGCTCTTCGCCGGGCGGGCGGACGTGACGATCTCGCATCCACGCTTCCTGGAGTTCGTGGCGCCGGGCGTATCGAAGGGCCGCGCGGTCCGCTGGCTCGCTCGCCGGCTGCGCGTTCCGCTGGGAGCGGCCCTGGCGATCGGCGACCAGTGGAACGATCTCGAGATGCTGTCCGAGGTCGGCCACGGTACGGCGATGCCGACCGCCCCGGCCGAAGTCCGCGCGGCCGCGCGCTACGTAGCCCCGCCGCTCGAGGATGAGGGCGCGGCCCAGGTGATCGAGCAGCTCACGCTTGCCTCGCCACGCGACGTGCTCGCCGCGTCGCGGCGGATGGCCGCCGAAGCGGACGAACAGCGGCGGCGATCCGCGTGACTGCTCGGATCGTGCCCGACGACGAGGCAGGGCGGGCGGTCGCCGTCAAGGTCCTGCGCGATGGAGGCATCGTCGCCCTGCCCACCGACACCGTGTACGGCATCGCGGTGTCGCTCGCCACGCCGGGCGGCATCGAACGACTGTTCCACGTGAAGCAGCGTCCACCGGACAAGGCCGTGATGTTGTTGCTCGATGACGCCGCTCAGGCGGCGGAGGCGGGCCTCATGACCCCGGCCGCGACGGCCCTGGCGACCGCCTGCTGGCCGGGCGGCCTCACGGTCGTGGTCCCGCAACGACCGGATGTGCGCTGGCCGGCCGCCCTGACCGGTGGCAACGCCACGATCGGCCTACGGGTGCCCGACAACGATGCGCCGCGTGCCCTCGCGCGGGCGGTCGGGCCGCTCCCGACGACTTCGGCCAACGTCTCCGGTTCGCCCGAAGCGTCGGACGCGGCCGGCATCGTCGCCCAGTTGGGCGCCGGGATCGACCTCGTGCTCGATGGCGGACCCGCCCACGGCGGGCCGGCGTCGACGATCGTCGATTGCACGGGAGCGCGGCCGGTCATCCTGCGGGCCGGTGCGGTTTCCGCGGAACGGGTGGCCGCCATCCTGGCGGCGGCCGGCATCGACCTCGCGGTGGGCTGACCGGCCGGCCAGCTTGCCCGGCCAGCTTGCCCGGCCGGGTGGCCACCCCGACCGTGGTCCGTGGCCATCGATGTCGTGGGAAGATAGCGAGCGAGCGTGCCGGCGCAGGGGGGCCGTCGAGGGTGGGGGCGCACGTCGGACAGGAAGGAGTCGACAGCCATGGCCATCTCCGAGACGCGCGGTCTCGCGCTCGAGTCGATCGCCGATGTCGATCCGGTCCTGTGGGAAGCGATGC
>JAXDKY010000090.1:0-3689 GCA_034666885.1 Chloroflexota bacterium | reverse complement strand
GCACGATGGCGTGACGGCCCTCCTCCGCGGTCCAGCGGCCGACCCAGTTGATCCAGGCGCCGTCGCCCTTGCCGAACATGCCGTGGATGAGCCGGTGATAGGACGGCAGGTTGTCCTCGGTCAGGAGCCCGATCTCGAAGGCCGTCTGGGCCACGCCCGTCAGTCGCGGCTGGTCGGGCGTCCACGGCTCCTTGTCGAAGTCGCGCCCGAGGCGATACGGGATGTAGTCGTGGGGGAACCACTCCTGCGCGACCTTCGCATGGCGGTCGTAGAGGCGAGCCGCCTCCGGCTCGAGCTCCACGAGCAGGGCCTGGTCCATGGCCAGGGCCTCATCGGGAGACAGCTCCTGACCGGGTTCCAGGCGCCGAAGGGTTTGGGTCATCCGAAGGTCTCCTGGGCGACGTTGCTGACCGACGTTGCTCGGCCAGTGCCAGGCTCGAAGCGACGAATGGGTGCGCCAAGCGTACCCGGCACGGTCCGGAATCGCCGGGGACCGTTGCGCACCTGCACGCGTCGCGGAGCGCTAGACTCCGGCGCGATGCCCGAGCCCCGCCACGTGACCGCTACTCGCTACGTCACGCCCCTGCGCGAGGGCGGGTCGCTCCCGGGTCTCGTCGAGGCCGACGACGATGGGCTGTACGTGGTGAAGTTCCGTGCCGCCGGCCAGGGTCCGCGCGCGCTCGTCGCGGAGTGGCTGGCCGGTGAGATCGGCCGCGCACTGGGACTGCTCGTCCCGGAGATCGTGGCGATCGAGGTCGATGGCAGCCTCGGCGACGCCGAGCCCGACGAGGAGCTGCAGGACCTCGTGCAGCGGAGTGGTGGCCTGAACCTCGGGCTGGACTTCCTGCCCGGTGCGCTCACGTTCAATCCCGGTGCGGCGCCCGAGATCGATCCCGCGACCGCCGCGGCCGTCGTCTGGCTGGACGCGTTCACGACCAACCCCGATCGGACCGTAGCGAACCCGAACCTGCTCGTCTGGCATGGCCGGACCTGGCTGATCGACCATGGCGCGGCCCTGTACGTCCACCACACGTGGCGGGATCCCGATGCGCACGCGGAGCGCCCGTTCGAGCGGTCGCGCGATCACGTGTTGCTGCCGTTCGCCGGACCGATCGATGACGCCGACGCGCTCCTCGCGCCGGCGCTCGACCGTGCGCTGTTCGAAGGGTTGGCCGCGGCCATCCCCGACCTGTGGCTGCCGGACGACCCGAACGCCGGCGACGCCGACGGCCAGCGTGCCGCGTACGTCCGCTACCTCGACCGGCGCTTGGCCGGGCGACAAGGGTTCGTGGAGGAGGCGGAACGTGCCCGACGAGCCGCGTAGCCCGTATCAGTACGCGATCATCCGCGTGGTCCCGCGGGTCGACCGCGGCGAGTGCCTGAATGCTGGCGTGGTCCTGCTGTGCCGCTCGATGGCGTTCATCGGTGCCCGGACCGAGTTGGACGAGGCCCGGCTGGCGGCGCTGGCCCCCGACACCGATCCGGCCACGGTGCGCCCGCATCTCGACGCCATCGAACGAATCGCTCGCGGCGAGCCAGGGGGAGGGCCGATGGCCAGTCTGTCCATCGCCGAACGGTTCCATTGGCTGGTGTCGCCGGCGAGCACGATCATCCAGCCATCGGCGGTCCACACCGGCCTCACCGACGATCCCGCTGGCGAGCTCCAGCACCTGTTCGAGACCCTGGTTCGCTAGGGCGCGTCCTCGATCCCGGCGCGTGCACTCAGGAGCGCGTCGCGGAGGGTGCGGCCACCGGCGGTGCTCCCCGCCGCCACGATGATCTCCACCTCGGACCCGGGGGTTCCCGGCATCACCGCGACGCAGGCGCTGCGAACGCGGGCCGCCAGGACGGTCGCCTCCGCCTCGGCGGTCTCAGGCAGGAGCACGTGAAAGCGATCCGGCCCGACCCGGGTGACGCGGTCGGTCTCGCGGGCCTGCTGGCGGATCGCCCCGCCGACCCGGCCCGCGTAGACGTCCGCCGCGGCCGTCCGGCTCATCCGGAGACGAACCGCGAGCACCGCTGCGGGTCGGCTGTAGCGCGCGACGCGCGCCTCCTCATGGCGGAAGGCGATCTCCCAGTCGGCGCGGGTGTCCATCGGGACCACACCCCGGGGCCTGCGCAACCCGTCGGGCCGGAGGTGGCGCGGGCGCGGCGTGCGTCGGGCTCGAATGGGCGGGCCCTCGAGGAAGGCCTCGATCCGTTCGCCAGCCCGTTCGTCCTGGTGGTCCACAGGAAGGGAGAACCGCACGCGACGTCCCTTGCGCGCGGCCGGGCGGCGACGGGGCAGGGAGCCTTCGGGGTGATCTGGCACGGTCGGCCAGTCTAGCCCGGTCGGCGAGATCAGGCCGACGGGCAGTCGTGGACGGCCCGGAGGCCGCCGGGAGGTCAGCCCTTCGCGGCCCGCAGCTGGGCCTTCATCGCCCGCTTGCCGGCCTGATACGAGGCAAGTCGCTCGGGCGAATCGACGTCGCCGAGCGTCGGATGGGTCGGCATCACGGCGTCCAGGCCGGGCAGGTCCACCCCGAGGCGCTTGCCGAGGATCGCCAGGATCGCGGCGGCCTTCATCTCCCCGATGCCGGGCAGCGCCAGGAGTCGCCGCTTCAGGTCGGGGCCGTCAGCGGCCTCCGTCCAGATGCGCGCCGCATCGTTGCCGTAGTCGCTGGCGATCGCGGCCGCCAGCTGCTGCACCTTGCCGGCCATGGCGCCCGGGAAGCGGTGGAGTGCCGGCGGCTTCCGGAAGATGGCATCGAGCTCGGCCGCGTCGGTCGCGGCAAGCTTCGCCGCATCGAGATGGCCGATGCGGCGCTGGAGCTCGAGCGGGCCGCTGAACGCCTTCTGCACGGTGACCTGCTGGTCGAGCGCGAACCCGATGAGCAGCGCGAGCGGATCCGTGACGAGCAGCCGGTCGGCCGCGTCGTCGCCGGTGAACGGGAGTCGATCGATGGTGGCGGTCATGCCGTGCATGGTACGGCCGGGCCGCCGGTCCCGGCGCCGGGCCGCGTCCTGCAACGGCTGCGCTAGAGGCGCAGCGCCCGCTGGCGGAGGCCTTCGTCGGCGACCACCGAGCCGCCGAGGGCGATCAGGCGTCGCCCGATCGCGTCCCGTGTCCGACGCACGAGGCCGGACGTCGCGTTGCCATCGTGGCCTGCGCGCGCGGGTTCGACCGCGGATGGGGCGCTCGCGCGAAGATCGGCGATCCGGTCCTGGGCCAGCCGGAGCGTCAAGTCCCGGACGGAGCCGTGATCGTGCCGGTCGTCGGTCATGCTGGTTGTCCTTCCTATTCGATGACGATGCGGACGCCGTCGCCGGAGCCCTCGTCGACGTGGACGATCGGGCCGGTGATCCCCGCCTCGATCGCTTCGCGGATGCGGTCGGTGGTTGCCTCCGAGAGACCAGGCACCCGGTTGAGGGCGGCCCGGCCAAGCGCCAGCGGGACGCGGAGGTTGACCACCTTCCGGCCGTTCTCGGTGACTTCGAGGCGGATGGCCCGGCCTTGCCCGCGCTGTCGCGCGTCCGAGTCGGTCGTGGCGTCGGCGTCGTGGACCGCGGAGGCGGTCGTCCGGGCCTCGAGGGCGTCCAGGATCGGCCCGGCTTCCTCCGCGCTCAGCCGGCCTTCGGCGACGAGGCGAAGGATCGATTCGAGCGCGTCGTCAGGCATGGTCGTTCTCCTCGAGCGCTTCCAGCCGCCG
>JAXDKY010000089.1:0-4968 GCA_034666885.1 Chloroflexota bacterium | reverse complement strand
GCCGGATCAGACGACCCGCAGCCCGAGCACGGACCGGGCGATCACCAATCGCTGGATCTGGCTGGTTCCCTCCCCGATCTCGGTCAGCTTCGCGTCGCGCATGAAGCGTTCCACCGGATAGTCGGTGACGTAGCCGTAGCCGCCATGGATCTGGATGGCGGCATTGGTCGCGCGCGAGCTGACCTCCGATGCGAAGAGCTTCGCTTCCGCCGCGACCAACCCGTAGTCGCGGCCCTGGTCCTTCAGCCATGCCGCCTTCCACACGAGGGCCCGGGCCGCCTCGATCTCGGTGGCCATGTCGGCGACCATGAACGCGACCCCCTGGAACGACCCGATCGGTCGCCCGAATTGCTCGCGCGTCTGGGCGTACGGGATCGAGGCGTCGAGCGCGGCCTGGGCGAGCCCGACCGCCAGGGCGCCGATCGAGATCCGGCCGCCGTCGAGGATCTTGAGGAACATCTTGAAGCCGTCGCCCCGCTCACCGAGCAGGTTCGCGGCCGGGATGCCGGCACCCTCGAAGCGCAGCTCGCCGGTGGCCGAGGCATGCAGGCCCAGCTTGTCCTCCAGCCGCCCGACCGAAAAGCCTTCGGTATCGGCGGGCACGATGAAGGCGCTGATCTCCGGCCCACCCTTGGCCGTCTCCCCCGTCCGCGCGGTCACGACATACGTCCCGGCCTGGCCGGCGTTGGTGATGAACCGCTTCGAGCCGTCCAG
The DNA here is from genome assembly GCA_034666885.1 of Chloroflexota bacterium. Taxonomy (GTDB): domain Bacteria; phylum Chloroflexota; class Limnocylindria; order Limnocylindrales; family CSP1-4; genus SPCO01. The sequence goes on along the minus strand of JAXDKY010000089.1, from coordinate 4,254 downwards.
GACCCATCGCCCGCCATCGGGGCCGTCCTCGAGGCGAGCCGTCGTCCGCGTGCCGCCGGCATCGGAGCCCGCGCCCGGTTCCGTGAGACCGTACGCCCCGAGCACCCGGCCCTGCGCCATCGGCACGAGGTAGGTCTGCTTCTGCTCGTTGTCGCCCGCCAGGTGGAGCGGTCCGCAGCCCAGGCTCGTATGCGCGGCGACGATGAGGCCGAGCGAGCCCCAGACCCGGCCGATCTCCTCGATCGCGACGGCGTACGCCAGGGTGTCGAGGCCCGAACCGCCCTCATCCTCGGGGATGGGGATGCCCAGCCAGCCGAGCTCCCCGATGCGCCGGACGATCTCGGAGGGGAACCGTCGCTCGCGCTCGTGCTCGTCGATGACCGGCGCGACTTCGTTCAGCATGAAGTCCCGGATCGTGTCCCGGAGCAGCGTGTGTTCGGCGGGCAGATCCAGGTCCATCGGCGGCGAGCCTACCACCACAGCACGACCGCGGTCCCGGTGCTAGCCTTCGGCACGATGCGCCAGTCGAACGCCGAGCACCAGGCGTCCGGCACGGTCAGTCCCTCGGCCGAAGGGCCGATCCGTGCCGGTCTGTCCCCCGACCCAGTCGGCGGCTCGTCGAGCCTGCGACAAGCGCTGCTGCTTCGCCTTCGCCACGACGGCCCGAGCTCGCCCGAGGAGCTCGCGGCGGGCCTGGGCGTCAGCCGGACCGGGGTCCTCCAGCAGCTCCACGCGCTCGAGACCTCAGGGCTCGTCAGCCGCCAGGCCATCCGTCACGGCGTCGGCCGGCCCCGCCACGTGTACGACGTGACCGAGGCGGCACAGGACCTCTTCCCGACCAACTACGACGGCCTCGCCAGCAGCCTGCTCGCCGCGATCCGGACGATCGGCGGCGAGGAGCTCGTCGATGGCGTCTTCGAGGAGCGGCGCCGGATCACGCGCGACCGCATCCGCCAGCGCATGGCCGATCGACTCGCCCCGGAGGCTCGGCTCCTCGACCGCGCACGCGAGCTCGCGGTCATCCAGGACGAGCAGGGCTACATCGCCGAAGCCGTCATCTCGACCGACGGGGTCATCCGCGTGGTCGAGCGCAACTGCGCGATCCATCGCGTGGCGGCCGACAACGGGGCCGCGTGCCAGGCGGAGCTCGACCTGTTCCGCGAGATCCTCGGGCCGGACGTCGAGCGCGAGACGCACATCGCGGCCGGCGACCGCTGCTGCACGTACCGAATCGGCAGCGCCAGCGACTGAGGCCTTTCTAGGCTTCTTCGCGCTCCACGACCTCGCGGCGGGCTGGCTCCATCCGCGGGCCCGGGACATCCGAGACGTTCGGCACGAACGAGGCGGCCAGCGAGGTCTGGGCGGCCTGCTCCTGGTCGGACACGGACAGGATCCCGAGGCGCCCGAGCTGGGCCATCTCGTCGCGGATGTAGGTCTTGAGCATCTCCGGGCCGTCAGTGTTGATCGTGAATCGGATGTCGTTGCGGCGGAAGGTGTCGAAGATCCAGCGGAACTCCTCCCAGCCGGACACGACCTTCGTGTTCAGGTTGGACGTCGGGCAGATCTCGAGGACGATCCCGCGCTCGCGGATCATCTCCATCGCGCGTGGGTCGTAGGCCGCCTTGACCCCGTGCCCGATGCGGTCAGGCTCGAGCAGCTCGACGACGCGCGAGACTTCGTCGACCGGTCCGGATTCGCCGGTATGCACGGTGAGCCCGAGCCCGTACTGGCGAGCTCGCCGGAAGAGCCGTCGATAGTCGGCGACCCGGAACGTCGACGCCTCCGGCCCTGCGATGTCGATGCCGACGACGCCGCGGTCGCGCCAGGCGATCGCCTTCTCGGCGATGATCTCGTTGAGCTCGTAGGGGAAGGCCCGGTCGAGGCAGAAGATCAGGCCGGGCTTGATCGGGTACTCGAGCGTCGCCTTGTCCATGCCCCGTACGGCGGCCGCGATGATGTGGTCGAGGTCCTGCTCGCCGCCACGGTTTCGCTTCATCGGGTTGATGCGCAGCTCCATGGTCGTGACGTTGTTCTTGCGGTACGCGCCGCCGACGACCTCGTAGACGCTCCGCTCGACGGCCAGGGGCGAGCTCTGGATCAGCTCGGTCCAGTGGAACAGCTGCAGGTAGCCGTCGAAGCTCTGGGTCCGTCGCGACACGGTGATCATGTCGCGGAATTCCCAGTAGTCCTTGGTCGGCAGCTTGATGCCCTGCGAGTGGGCGATGCCCCACATGATGGCCGGGGTGACGGCACCGCCGAGATGGCAGTGCAGCTCCGCGAGGGAGATCTTGCGGGAGAGCTGGCGGGCCATGACCGGAGGATACCGCCGCGGACAAAGAGAGGAGCCCGGCGATCGCTCGCCGGGCTCCTCGGTGCTGCTCGGGGTTGCCTAACCGACCGAGAAGAACGTGACCACGTCGGAGCCGACGAACGAGATGACGCCGAACCAGCGCTTCGCCGGATCGAGCCCGGACCACGTCCCCGTCACGGTGGCGGAGTCGCCCAGTGTCGCCGGAGGCGGCACCGGATTGGGGCTCAAAACGAGGTTGCCAGCATCGGCTGGGGCGACAACGAAGTTCGCCAACCCATACGAGGTCGAGCCACCCGGCGTCGCGAACCCGTTGACGTAGACGTCGTAGGTCCCGGCCGCCGGATCGAGCATCGTCACCTGCTCGTCGGCCGAGCCGGAGGCCGACAGGTCGACCAACGTCCCGCCCTTGTACACGTACAGGTCGAGGTCGGCGGCGTTGTCGACGGCGTCGAGCGAGAACCGCGCGGCCTTCGTGCCTGCGGGCACGACGACCGTGTAGTGCTTGGTGTCGGCATCCGCCACCGGAGTGACGCTGTCGAACGCACCCGTGGTCACGCTGTCGGCGATCGGCGTCACGCCGACGAGCCCCGACACGGACATCGCGAGGGGCGCCATCGAGCCCTGCACGATCTGGAAGGTCTTGGAGCCAGCAGCGCTGGCGTCACCGTGGACCTCGGTCGGCGCGCTCACGGCGACCGGCTCGAGGGCGATCGGACTACGAACGGTGTGGCCGCCGCCGGACCAGGTCAATGAACCGAAGGCCCAGTGGCCGACGGGGGCCGGATTCGACGCGGCGAGGGTGAACTTCACGGTGAAGGACCCTTCCTCGCCGACGGCGAGGTTGAGCGTGCTCGGCGTGACGACCACGTCGAAGCCCGGCATCGATACGTTGGCGGTATAGGTGGTCGATGCGCTGCCGACGTTCTTCACGCGGCGCGTGATGGTCTCGGTGCCGGCGAGCTTGCCGATGGCGATCGAGGCCTGGTTGAGGTTGGATGCGCTGATCGCGGTCAGCGTGTCATTCGGCGGTGCGAAATGCACGCCGAGGCCGACCATGTAGCGTCGGTACTCCGTGGGCGTGGTCGGGTAGACCAGGCCCGGATCGACGGCCGGGTTCGGGTCGACGAATCCGGCGCCCTGGGCGAACGGGTCACCCGCGCTGGACACGGTGTCCCTGGCGCTGGTCATGAGCGCCGACTTGATCTCCGAAGGCAACCACGTCGGGTGGGCATCCTTCATCAGGGCGCCGATGCCCGCGATGTGCGGTGAGGACATGGACGTGCCCGAGATGAGGTCCCAGCTGCGTCCGAAGTGGAACGGCGGTGCCACAGCGGCAAGGACGTCGACGCCCGGGGCGGCGATGTCCGGCTTGAGGATGTCGCCTTCCGTGGTCGTCGAGGGGCCACGGGACGAGAAGTCCGCGATCTCGGGGACCTGCGGGGCGGCCGCGAGCTCCTCCGCAGTGAGCGGCAGGATCTTGGCCGTCGCGGCGCCACCGGCCAACGCGATGTAGTCGAGGATGGGCTGACGGAAGCCGACGACGACGTGCACCGACGGCACGAGGTGGTAGTCGCCGTTGATGGAGTTGGGGTTGGTGTTGGTCATGATCATGCCGACGCCACCGGCTCGCTTGACCTCGGCGCTCTTGGCGATCCGGTCAAACACGCCACGGTCGCACTGGACGATCTTGCCGGCGGTCTTGGCCGGGTCGAGCGTGCCAGGGCCGCACAGCGCGGCGTTCACGCTGGTCGCCGATGCGAGCTTGACGCTGACGGACGTGACGAACGTGGTCGCCGTCGTGATGGATGCGGTCGTGGACGCACCGACATAGCGGGCGCCGTTGCCGAGCTCGACGGCCTGGAAGGCGCGTCGGTGGGTCGCCGCCGCGACCGTGGTCAGCCAGGGCGACGGATGGTCGAGGGTGGCGGCGCCGGGACCGCTGT
>JAXDKY010000088.1:0-6129 GCA_034666885.1 Chloroflexota bacterium | reverse complement strand
GAGGGTGGCGTACTTCAGCTCGGCGGCCGTGGCGAAGTCGGCCTCGCGCTCGGCCTGTTCGATGCGCACCTGGAGCTGCTCCAGCTCCGCCTTCGTCGCGCGGATCGCGGCGATGGCGGCCTTCTCGGCCTCCCAGCGCTGCTTGAGGCCACCGGACTGCTCCTCGAGATCGGCGAGCTCCTTCTCGAGCGCGTCGAGGCGCGCCTTCGATGCGTCGTCGGTCTCCTTGCGCAGTGCCTCCCGCTCGATCTCGAGCTGGATGCGCCGCCGCTCGAGCTCGTCGAGTTCGACCGGCATGGAATCGATCTCCATCCGCAGGCGCGACGCCGACTCGTCGACGAGGTCGATCGCCTTGTCGGGCAGGAAGCGCTCGGTGATGTAGCGGTCGGACAGGGTCGCGGCTGCGACGAGCGCGGAGTCGGTGATGCGGACGCCGTGGTGGACTTCGTACCGCTCCCGCAGGCCGCGCAGGATGCTGATGGTCTCCTCGACCGTCGGCTGGTCGACGAGGACCGGCTGGAAGCGCCGCTCGAGCGCGGCGTCCTTCTCGATGTACTTGCGGTACTCGTCGAGCGTCGTCGCGCCGATGGTGTGGAGCTCGCCGCGGGCCAGCATCGGCTTGAGGAGGTTGGACGCGTCCATCGCGCCTTCGGCCGCGCCAGCGCCGACGACCGTGTGCAGCTCGTCGATGAACAGGATGACCTGGCCGTCGCTGTCCTTGATCTCCTTGAGGACGGCCTTGAGCCGCTCCTCGAACTCGCCACGGAACTTGGCGCCGGCGATGATGGCGCCGAGGTCGAGCGCGACGACCCGCTTGTCCTTGAGTCCTTCGGGGACGTCGCCCCGGACGATGCGCTGGGCCAGGCCCTCGGCGATGGCGGTCTTCCCGACGCCGGGCTCCCCGATGAGGACCGGATTGTTCTTCGTCCGCCGGCTCAGGACCTGGATGACGCGACGGATCTCCTCGTCGCGGCCGATGACCGGATCGAGCTTGCCCGCCCTCGCTTCGGCGGTCAGGTCGCGCCCGTACTTTTCGAGAGCGGCATAGGTGCTCTCGGGGTTCTGCGAGGTCACCCGCTGGCCACCGCGAACGCTCTGGAGCGCCTGCAGGATGGCTTCCTTGCCGGCGCCGTGGCGCTCGAGGATGGCCTGGGCTCCGCCGCCCGCTTCGGCGATCCCGAGCAGCAGGTGCTCGGTCGAGACGTACTCATCGCCCAGCCGGCGGGCCTCCGCCTCGGCGCGTTCGATGACCGCCTTGGCGCGTGGATCGAGGCTGAGTGAGCCGCCCTGGATGCGGGCGCGCGTCGCCAGGGCCGCGGCGACCTGGCCGCGGAATTCCGGCAGGTCGACGCCGAGCCGGCGGAGCGTCTCGGCCGGGATGCCGTCGTCTGGCTCGACGAGCGCGCTGAGGATGTGCTCGGCGTCGAGGATCGGGCTCTGTAGCCGCTCGGCGGTCTGCTGGGCGGCGACGACGGCCTCCTGGGCCTTCTGGGTGAATCGATCGAGTTGCATGTCAGTGGTTCCTTGTGCGGGGATCGGGCTCGGGGGCGAGGTCGAAGAACTGCCGCGCCGCCTCGCGGGCCTCCTCGGACAGCGAGCTCGGCACGACGACCCGGGTCTTGACGTACAGATCGCCGTGGCCGTCGGCTCGGAAGCGCGGCATGCCTTGCCCAGTGAGCCGGAATGTGCGGCCAGGTTGGGTGCCCGGGGGGACCGTCAGGATCACCTGGCCCTTCGGGGTGCGGACCTTCACCTCTGCACCGAGGAGTGCTTCCTGGAGCGTCAGCGGGAGCTCGCGCTCGAGGTCGGCGCCGCGGCGCGTGAACACCGGGTCCGGGAGCTGGCGCACGACGACGTACAGGTCGCCGCCACCGGGTGCCTTGCCGGTCAGGCGGATCCGGGTGCCGGTGTCGGCCCCCGGCGGGATGGTCACTTCGAGGCGCTTGCCGTCGACCTCGACGAGCCGGGTGGTCCCGTGATAGGCCTCATCGAGCGTGATCTCCGCGGTGGCTTCGGCGGACGGCAGCCGCGGCGCCCGAGCCGGCCCGCCGGTCGCTCCGCCACGCCCCGTGCCGCCACCCCGGGGATTGGTTGGGCCGGCGCCGACGTCGGCACCGAGGCCCATGCCCGCGAGGATGTCTTCGAAGGTCGCGCCGCCGGTCGCGCGTCGCCCACGGCCCGGGCGGCCGTCCACAGGCTCCGAGGCGCCCGCGAAGAAGGCGTTGAAGAAGTCACTGAACTCACCGGCGTCCCCGGTCTTGTGGAACTCGTAGCGGACGTTGCCACCCGGGGCACCGCCGAAACCGGAAAAACCGGCGAACGGATCCGCGCCACCAGCGCCACCCTGGCCCGCAGCTCTCCCGCGCGCGCCGGCCGCAGCACCAGCCGCGGCTCCCGCACCGGCCCGTGCATACGCTTCCCAGTCCGCCCCGAGGCGGTCATAGAGCGCGCGCTTGTCCGGATCGGACAAGACCGCGTTGGCCTCGTTGACCTCCTTGAACCGGCGCTCGGCCGACGCATCGCCGCCGCCCTTCGTATCCGGGTGGTGCTCACGCGCCAGCTTGCGGAACGCCTTCTTGATGTCCTTTTGTGACGCGGTCCTAGGTACCCCGAGGACCGCGTAGTAATCCCTGTATTCCATGCCTTGGACTCCGGGATCGCCGTTGGACGCCCGATGCGTGCGTTGCCGCTTGCGGTGCTCGCTCACGCACCTTCAGTGCGCTCGCTCCGCTCCTCTGCGGCGCCTTCGCCTCGGACGCCCAACGGCGACTACGCCGTTGGTTCTCGATGCGGTTGCGCGACGGCTAACGCCGTCCATGCAGATCGGTGCCGCTAGACCCGCGGGGTCGGCTCACGGCGAATCTCGGTACGAGGTTGCGGTGTTCGTGCCGTCCGATCGCGATCCTCACGGACGACGACCGGGGGCTGATCCGTTGGCGGGAAGTCGCTCCGGCGCACGCGCGAGGCGGGCGACGGGTCGATCGGGTCGTTGCCGCGGATGATCTTGGGCGGCTCGGCCTCGAGGGGCTTCGGCTTGCGCCGAAGGGCCGCCTCGAGCACCTGCTCCATCGAGTCGACGAGGACGAGCTTGATCGACTTGCGGATCTCCTCGGGGATGTCGCGCAGGTCCTTCTCGTTCTTCCTCGGCAGGATGACCATCTTGGCGCCCGACAGGTGGGCCGCCAGGATCTTGCTCTTGAGCCCGCCGATCGGGAGGACCCGACCACGCAGGGTGATCTCACCGGTCATCGCCACGTCCTTGCGGACGGGGATCCCGGTCAGCGCGCTCACGATGGCGAGCGCCATCGTGATGCCCGCCGACGGGCCGTCCTTGGGGATGGCTCCGGCCGGAACGTGGATGTGCAGCGTGTTGGTCTCGAAGACCTCGCGCGGGATGCCGAGCTCTCGGGCGTGTGCCCGGGTCCACGACAGGCCGGCGCGGGCGCTCTCGCGCATGACCTCGCCGAGCTGGCCGGTGAGGATGAAGTCCTCGCGGCCCTCCATGCGAGTGACCTCGATGGCGACGACGTCGCCACCGACCTCGGTCACGACCAGGCCCGTTGCCGAACCGATCTGGTCCTCGGACTCGAGCTCGCCGTACTCGAAGCGCTGCGGCCCGAGCAGGTCGGACAGCTTCTTCGCATCGATGATCGTCTTGCGCTTGCGGCCCTCGGCGACCTGCCGGGCGACCTTGCGCATGACGTTGGCGATCTCACGCTCGAGGTTGCGGACGCCCGCCTCGTGGGTGTACGAGCGGACGAGCTCCGTCATCGCCTCGTCGGTGATCTCGATGTTCTTGTCCTTGAGGCCGTGATTCGTCATCTGCTTGGGGATGAGGAACCGCTTGCCGATGCCGATCTTCTCCTGCTCGGTGTAGCCGGGCAGCTGGACGATCTCCATCCGGTCACGGAGAGCCGGCGGGATGGGGTCGAGCAGGTTGGCCGTCGCGATGAACAGCACCTTGCTCAGGTCGAACGGCACCTCGAGGTAGTTGTCCTGGAAGGTGTTGTTCTGCTCCGGGTCGAGGACCTCGAGCAGCGCGGACGACGGGTCGCCCCGGAAGTCCATGCCGATCTTGTCGACCTCGTCGAGCATGAACACGGGGTTGTTCGAACCACCGGTCTTGATGCTCTGGATGATGCGGCCCGGGAGCGCGCCGATGTACGTGCGCCGGTGGCCGCGGATCTCGGCCTCGTCGTGGATGCCGCCGAGGCTCATGCGGACGAACTTGCGGCCCATCGCCTTGGCGATCGACTTGCCGAGCGACGTCTTGCCGACGCCGGGGGGGCCGATGAAGGCGAGGATCGGACTGCGGATCTCGTCGGCCAGGTTGCGCACCGCGAGGTACTCGAGGATGCGCTCTTTGATCTTCTCGAGGCCGTAGTGGTCCTCGTCGAGGATGCGCGCGGCTTCCTTGATGTCGAGCTGGTCCTCGGTGGAGGTGTCCCAGGGCAGGCCGATCAGCCAGTCGACGTAGGTCCGGATGACCCCGACCTCGGGCGAGGCCGACGGGATGCGGCTCATCCGATCGACCTCCTTGATCGCCCGGGCCTTGATCTCGTCCGGCATGCCGGCGGCTTCGACCTTGTCGCGCAGCTCGTTGATCTCGGCCTGCTGCGGGTCGTCCTCGCCCAGCTCGCGCTGGATGGCCTTGAGCTGCTCGCGCAGGATGTACTCGCGCTGGGTCTTGTCCATCTCCGACTTGACTTCGGACTGGATGCGGCCCTTGAGCTCGAGGATCTCGACCTGGTGCGCGAGGAAGTTGGAGACCAGCTTCAGGCGCTCGATGACGTCGATCGTCTCGAGCAGCTCCTGGCGCTGTTCGGTGCTCATGTCGGGGCTGTACGCGACCATGTCGGCGAGGAGCCCTGGCTCCGTGATGTTGCGGGCGGCGACGGCGGCCTCCGGCGGCACGGGTGCCCCATTGGCGACGTACTGCTCGATCTGGGCCTGGACCGTGCGCATCAGCGCCTGGACCTCCAGCCCGTCGGGCGACTCGTCGGGGACTTCCTCGACGGACGCGCGCAGGTAGGGACCGGTCTGGGTGAAGCCGTGCAGCTTCAGCCGGGACTGGCCCTGGACGATGGCCCGGACGGTGCCGTCCTGGAGCTGGACGACCTGGGCGATCTTCGCCAGCGTGCCGACGGTGTAGAGCTCGGAGGGATCGTCGATCTCTTCCTGCTCAGCCTGGCGCTGGGTGACCAGCGCGATGGGGCCGCCCTCGGCGACCGCGGCGTTGAGCGCGTTCACACTCTTGTCGCGGCCCACCTGGAGCGGGACGATCATCTCCGGGAAGATCACGGTCTCCCGGAGGGCGACGAGCGGAAGGTCGCGTGGCCCTGTGACGGTCTTCGCTGGTTCCTGCTCTTCGACCGGGGTGGACGGTCGCTTGGCCATGTCGAGGTTCTCCTGAGAACTTGGTTCGGGGTCGGCTGGGCGTTTCCCTGCCGGTTGCTTGGTCGTTGGTCGGTCGGTCAACGGGCGGCCGTCGATCGATCGCGGGTGGTGGTGGGTTGCGGGGTCGGGGCGGGTTCGGGGGTCGGGCCGGGTGCGGCCTGCGGCTGGCGGATGCTTTCGGCGTCGCCGGTCCCCTCGGCGTAGAGCGCCTCGAGGATCCTGGCGCCGAGGCGTTCCTCCAGCTCGAACAGGATGCGGATCCCGGCCAGGTTCACGCCCCGCTCTCGGGTGAGGTGGCGGATCCACAGGATCCGACGGATGTCATTCTCGGAATACAGCCGGATATTGGTGGGTGTCCTTGCCGGACAGAGCAGACCCTCGTCCTCGTAGATGCGCAGCGTGCGTGGATGCGCGCTGACGAGGGTGGCCGCCACGCTGATGACGTAGACGGGCCGCTCGGGGTCACGATCTGGACGGGGAGATGCCATGACCGGATGCTAGAACGTTGACAATACCGTTGTCAAGAGTGTTGCGGGGATTTCCACATTGAGATTCGTTTGTCCGGCGCGGCTCGCCGGCCCGGTCAGCTCGTGGCGACGGCCTCTGGATCGCCGATCAGCTGGCCGTGAAGAAGCGCTTCGCACTCCTGTTTGCCGATGGCGATGACCTTGTCGCCCTCGCGCAGGATGCTCTCCGGGCGGAGCGCGGACGCGACCCCGTCGCGGACGACGG
>JAXDKY010000087.1:0-2654 GCA_034666885.1 Chloroflexota bacterium | reverse complement strand
CCCAGGCGAGTTCCCCTACACGCGGGGCGTCCAGCCGACCATGTACCGCTGCCGATTCTGTACGATGCGCCAATACGCCGGCTTCGCCACGGCCGAGGAGACCAACGCCCGCTTCCGCTACCTCCTCGAGCACGGCCAGACGGGCCTGTCGGTCGCGTTCGACCTCCCGACACAGATGGGCTACGACTCCGACTCGCCGGCGGCCGAAGGGGAGGTGGGACGGGTCGGCGTCCCGATCAGCAGCCTCGCCGACATGGGCGCCCTGCTCGACGGACTGCCCCTGGGCGAGGTCAGCACGTCGATGACGATCAACGCCACCGCGCCGATCCTGCTGGCGCTGTACGTGGCCGCCGCCGAGGCGCAGGGCGTGCCTCGCGAGCGGATCTCCGGCACGACCCAGAACGACATCCTCAAGGAGTACATCGCGCGCGGGACCTACATCTTCCCGCCGCGACCGTCGATGCGGCTCGTCACCGACGTCTTCGAGTTCTGTGCCCGCGAGCTGCCGAAGTGGAACACGATCTCGATCAGCGGCTACCACATGCGCGAGGCGGGAGCCACGGCTGCCCAGGAGTTGGCCTTCACCCTGGCCGACGCGATCGCCTACGTCGACGCCGCGATCGAACGGGGCCTCGACGTGGACGACTTCGCCGGGCGCCTATCGTTCTTCTTCGCCGCCTGGTCGGAGCTGTTCGAGGAGGTCGCCAAGTTCCGGGCCGCCCGCCGGATGTGGGCAACGATCATGCGCAAGCGCTTCGGCGCGACGGACCCCAAGTCCATGCTGTGCCGGTTCCACGTCCAGACGGCGGGATCGAGCCTCACCGCCCAATCGATCGACAACAACGTCGTCCGGACCACGGTCCAGGCACTCGCCGCGATCCTCGGCGGGGCCCAGAGCCTGCACACGAACTCGCGGGACGAGGCCCTGGCCCTGCCGACCGAGGAGGCCGCCCGGCTCGCCCTGCGCACGCAACAGATTCTGGCCTACGAGGCCGGCGTGACCGAGACGCCCGACCCCCTGGCCGGGTCCTACTACGTCGAGAGCCTGACCAACGAGCTGGAGGCGGCGGCGTGGGCCTACCTCGATGAGATCGAGGCCCTGGGCGGGACCCTGGCATCCATCGAGCGCGGTTTCCAGCAGCGCGAGATCCAGGAGGCGGCGTATCGGGTGCAGCGCGCCGTCGACAGCGGCGATCAGGTCGTGGTCGGGGTGAACAAGTTCCGTGACGACGAGCTCACGACACCGCCGACGCATCGGATCGACCCGGCAGGGGAGCGCCGCCAGATCGAGCGCGTCCAGAAGGTCCGTGCCGAGCGCTCGGCCGATGCCTGGAACACGGCGATGGTCGAGCTCGAGCGGGTCGCCCGCGCCGACGGCAATCTCATGCCCTCGATCCTCGCGGCCGTGCGCGCCTATGCGACGGTCGGTGAGATCAGCGACCGGCTGCGGGTGACGTGGGGCGAGCACCGCGAGCTCATCACCGTCTGACCCCGAACGGCATCCCAGCGGCAGGGTACGCTGCGGTCGGGAGGTGGCATGGACGACCAGCGGAGCACGACCGGGGAGCAGATGGAGGCTGGCCGATGAGCGCGGGTGCGCCGATGCCGGACCGCATCCGCTCGCTCGGGAAGGTCCATCACGTCGCGCTGATCGTCGCCTCGATCGAGACCGCCCTGGGTCTGTGGCGCGACATGCTGGGTCTCGAGCTCGAGACCATCATGGACATCGAGCAGGACATGGTCCGGATCGCCTTCCTCGCGGTCGGCGAGTCCAAGATCGAGCTCGTCCAGCCGACGGACGACACGACGGGCGTCGCTCGCTTCCTCGCCGCCAAGGGCGAAGGTTTCCACCACGTCTGTTTCGAGGTCCCCAACCTGACCGAGACGCTGTTACGGCTCGAGATGGACGGCCTGGAGCTGATCGACACGGCCCCCCGCCGCGGTGCCGAGGGGCCGGTCGCGTTCATCCATCCGCGGTCGTGCCACGGCGTGCTGGTCGAGCTGATCGAGGCGCCGGGCGGACCGGCCTGGACGGCGCTCGGGTTCCCCTGAGCTATCCTCGGGCGGCAGCCATCGACGAAGCGACCCGGAGGACCCGATGATCATCTCTACGACGCCCACGCTCGAGGGCCGGCCGATCGCCGAGTATCGCGGTCTCGTGACGGGCGAGGCGATCCTGGGCGCGAACATCTTCAAGGACCTGTTCGCCGGGATCCGCGACATCGTCGGCGGGCGCTCGGGGGCCTACGAGCAGGAGCTCGCGAAGGCGCGAATGATCGCCGTCGAGGAGATGACCGCCGCCGCGACAGCCCTCGGCGCCGACGCCGTCGTGGGCGTCGACCTGGACTACGAGACCGTCGGCCAGGGCGGCTCGATGCTCATGGTCACGGCGAGCGGCACGGCAGTCCGTCTCGGGTAGCGCGCCTTCGCCGGCTAGAGCCTGAGGCTAGATTTCCGGGCGCGCGACCCTAGTCGCGGAAGGCTCTGGAGGACTTGGTTCTTTCTTCCTTGGAGGGCTTCGGCTCTCGGCCGGGCCGGGGCGGTCGCGGGGCGGTGCCGGGAGCCATGGGCGGGGCTGGCTCGCGCGGGCCGCGCGCGCGGGCGGCCTGTACGGCGGTCGTGAACGCCCGGGCGGTGTCGGGCGCGAGGCTGCC
>JAXDKY010000086.1:0-4897 GCA_034666885.1 Chloroflexota bacterium | reverse complement strand
GCGTCGCGCTCCAACGGGCTCGACCGGGTCGGCGAGCCATAGGCGTCGATCCCGAGGTCGGTCGCCATCCGGAGGACCCGCAGCATGTGCGTCGGATCGGATACGAACACGGCGGATCGCAGGCCATCGCCACGCATGATGCCGGCCACGCCCCGGATCGACTGGAGGGTCGTGCGGCTGGCGTCCTCGGTCAGGATCGCGCCATCGGGCACGTCGTGGGCGAGGGCGTAGATGCGCGCGCTGGCGGCCTCGGTCGTCCGGTCGCCCTCGCGCTTGCCGCCGGTCACGATCAGGCGTGGGGCGACCCCCTCGTGGAAGAGGTCGATGGCGTGATCGAGGCGCGCCGCGAACAGCGGCGAAGGGCGCCCGTCGTACTGCGCCGCGCCCATCACGACGATGACATCGGCCTTGCGCCGCTCATCCCGGCCGGCCTGGTCCCAGATGCGGTACGCGGCATAGCCACCGACCGCGGTGAGGGCCACGAGCCCGAGGAGGACGACACGAACGAAGGCCCGTTGCGGACCAGCCGCGCTCAGCGGCCGTGGCACTTCTTGTACTTGGCGCCGGAGCCGCACCAACATGGGTCGTTGCGCCCGATCCGCGCGCCGGTCGGGGTGTAACCGGGCTTCGGCGCACCGGGCACGCCGGCTCCCCCGGCCGCCCCACCGACCGTCACTCCGGTGCTGCCCCCGGCGCCGTTGGTGACCGGCTCGCCGCCGAGCGATTCGGTGACGTTGCGAGCCGCGGGCGCGCTGGGGAGCGAGCCCCGGATCACGGCCGAACCCGCGGCTGCAGTCGCCGCACCGACGGGCTGCCGCGCCGGCGTTCCCGCGGCACCAGCGCCATTGCCGTCCGTTCCGCGCAGCGCCGCCGCTCCCTGGGCGAGGGCCTGGGCGACGGCCGCGTCGCCGCCCGTCGGCGGCTGGCGCTGGACCGTGACCCGGAAGATCGACGATGCCACGCCGTGGCGGATCAGCTCGCGGAACTCCTCGTACATCCGGAACGCCTCGCGCCGGAACTCGTTGAGCGGGTCCTGCTGGGCGTAGCCGCGCAGCCCGATGCCACGCCGCATGTCGTCAAGCTCGGTCAGGTGCTCGACCCACAAGGAGTCGATGGTGCGCAGGAGGACGATGCGCTCGACCTGGGCCCAGTCCGTCTCGCCGACCTCGGCCTCGCGAGCGTCGAGCTTCGCGTCAGCGACCTCGCGCAGGTGGGCCGCGATCGCTTCGCGACCGCCGAGGTCCCACAGGGCGTCGGCCGAGGTCTCGTCGCCGGTCAGTCCCATCCCCGACAGCGCCACCGAGAACGCGTCCAGGTTCCAGGCCTCGGGATCCTCGCCGCCGAGGTACTGGTCGACGAGCGCCTCCACCTCGTCGTCGAGGAAGCGGCGGACGGTCTCGGTCAGGTCCTCGTTGTGGAGGACCTTGTCACGCTCGGCGTAGATCGTCTCGCGTTGCTTGTTGATGACGTCGTCGAACTCGACGACGCGCTTGCGGATGTCGAAGTTGAAGCCCTCGACGCGCGACTGCGCGCTCTCGATCGTGCGTGACACGAGCTTCGACTCGATGGCGACGTCCTCGTCGAGCCCGAGGCGCTCCATGAGTCCCGTCACGCGCTCCGAAGCGAAGCGCTTCATCAGGTCGTCGTCGAGCGACAGGTAGAAGCGCGATGAGCCCGGGTCGCCCTGACGCCCGGCACGGCCGCGCAACTGGTTGTCGATGCGACGCGAGTCATGGCGCTCGGTGCCGATGATGTGCAGGCCGCCCGCTCCGACGACGTCGACGTGCTCGGCCTCGGTCTGCGCCTTGGCCTCGGCGAGGGCGGCCTCGTAGGTCGCCTTGTCCACCTCGGCCGGGTTGAGGCCCTGCTTGTGGAGCGTCTCCGAGGCGAGACCGGCCGGGTTGCCGCCCAGCAGGATGTCCGTGCCACGGCCGGCCATGTTCGTGGCGATCGTCACGGCCCCCGTCCGGCCGGCCTGGGCGACGATGCCCGACTCCTTCTCGTGGAACTTGGCGTTCAGGGTCTCGTGCTTGATGCCGCGCCGCTTGAGCATCGTCGAGAGGATCTCGGATTTCTCGACGCTGACCGTGCCGACCAGCACGGGCCGGCCGGCCTCCTGCATCTCGACGATCTCGTCGATCAGGGCATTGAACTTCGCCTTCTCGTCGCGGAACACCAGGTCCGAGGAGTCCTCGCGGATCATCTCCATGTGGGTCGGGACCGCCACGACCTCGAGGTTGTAGATCTTGTGGAATTCCTCGGCCTCGGTCATGGCCGTACCGGTCATGCCGGCGAGCTTGTCGTACAGCCGGAAGTAGTTCTGGAACGTGACGGTCGCGAGGGTGACGGTCTCGCGCTGGACCCGCAGGCCCTCCTTCGCCTCGATCGCCTGGTGCAGGCCCTCGCTCCAGCGGCGGCCCGGCATCTGGCGGCCGGTGAACTCGTCGACGATGACGATCTCGCCGTCCTTGACGATGTAGTCGCGGTCGCGCTTGTAGAGCGCGTGGGCGCGCAGCGCCTGCTCGAAATGGCGGGCCAGGCGGGGATCGGTGTCGTACATGTTCTCGACGCCGAGGAACCCCTCCATCTTGTCGATGCCTTCCTCGGTCGGGCTGACGGCCCGGTCCTTGAGGTCGATGAAGTAGTCGCCGCCTTCCTCGGCGCCCTCGGGGCGCTCCTTGAGGCGCGGCACAAGCCGGGCGAACGTGAAGTACAGGTCCGCGGATTCCTCGGCCTGGCCGGAGATGATCAGCGGCGTCCGCGCCTCGTCGATGAGGATGTTGTCGACCTCGTCGACGATCGCGAACGACCGTTCGCGCTGCACCCGCTCCTCGAGCTCGATGACCATGTTGTCGCGCAGGTAGTCGAACCCGAACTCGTTGTTCGTGCCGTAGGTCACGTCCGCGGCGTAGGCCTCGCGGCGGGTCACCGGCCGGAGGTCGATGAGCCGCTCGTCGCTCGTCGGGAAGCCCGGTTCGAACAGGAACGAGGCGTCGTGGGTGATCATCCCGAGGCTGACCCCGAGGAAGTGGAAGACGGGGCCCATCCACTGCGGGTCGCGCCGGGCCAGGTAGTCGTTGACCGTCACGACGTGGACGCCGCGGCCGGTCAGCGAGTTGAGGATCGCAGCCAGTGGGGCGACGAGCGTCTTGCCCTCGCCGGTCTTCATCTCGGCGATCCTGCCTTCGTGGAGTACCGCGCCACCCACGAGCTGGACGTCGAAGTGGCGCATGCCGAGCGTCCGCTTCATCGCCTCGCGGGTCATCGCGAAGACCTCGGGCAGGACATCGTCGAGCGCCTTCTGGATCCGCTCGTTCTCGCGCTTGCGCCGCTCCTTGCGCAGCTCGCGGCGGCGTTCGAGGTCCTCGTGGTGCAGTTCGTCGTCCGACGGCTCGTCCGGCTGCGCGACCTGGTGGATCTCCTCGCGGATCTCCGCGATCTGCGCGCGGATCTGTTCCTCGCTGAGCGCCTCGAACTCCGCCTCGAGCGCGTTCGCCTCTTCGACCATCGGCTGGATCCGTCGGACTTCGCGGTCGTTCGAGTCGACGAAACGGGAAAGGAATCGCATGGAACGATGAGTATACGGTCAGACCGGCCGGAAGCCCTTCGGCGGCGAGGTGCCCGCTAGCCCCAGAACCCCGTTCCGTAGCCCACGACCAGCACGATGAATGTCAGCGCCGCGAGACCCAGCCAGAAGAGGATGGACATCGGCCAGGGTGTCGGATCCATCTCCGGGTTCTTGAGCTCCGGCAGCTGTTCGCGGCGCAGGCTCGCGCCCCAACGCGGCGAGCGGAGCTGCGCGCGCCAGTCGCGGTCGGCGGCCGGGCGCGGCTCGAGGCCGCCCTCGCCATCCGGTCGGTGGAGCTGGAGGCTCATCGATCGCCGGCCCGTGCGAGCCCTGCCACGGCGGCTCTTGAGGGCTCCTCGTCGTCCGGGCCGCCAGACGGGCCGTCTCCGCCGCCGACCGCGGGTCCCTCACCCTCCTCCCAGAGCAGCATCTCCTGGGTGAACGAGACCTCGCTAGAGAAGAGGGCACCGACCGATTCGCCGCGGTGGATGCGCTTGATCGCCTCGCCGATGAGCGGCGCGACCGACAGCGTGGTGATCTTCGGGATGCGCTTGGACGGCGCGAGCGGCACCGAATCGGTGATCACGACCTCGCGCAGCGAGCTCTCGCGGATGCGCTCGATCGCCGGGTCGCTCAGCACGCCGTGGGTCGCACAGGCGTACATCTCGGTGACGCCTTCGCGCTCGAGCGCGCGGACGATCTCGACGAGCGTGCCGCCCGTGTCGATCTCATCGTCGACGATGATCGCTCGCTTGCCCTTCACGTCGCCGATGACGTTCATCAGCTCGGCGCGATCGAGGTTGCCGACGCGCCGCTTCTCGATGATCGCGAGGGGGGCGTCGAGCAGCTCGGCGAACGCGCGGGCGCGCTTGGCGAATCCGAGGTCGGTGACCACGACGACGTCGTCGAGGCGCTTGTCGATGAAGTAGCGCGACAGCATGTGGACCGCGGTCAGCTCATCGACCGGGATGTTGAAGAAGCCCTGGATCTGGCCCTGGTGGAGGTCCATGGAGAGGACGCGGTCCGCGCCCGCGACGGTGATCATGTCGGCGATGAGCCGAGCGGTGATCGGCACCCGCGGCTGGTCCTTCTTGTCCGAGCGGCCGTACGCGTAGAACGGGATCACGGCCGTGATGCGACCGGCGGACGCCCGCTTGAAGGCGTCGATCATGATCAGCAGCTCCATGATCGACTGGTTGACGGGGTGCGACGTCGGCTGGACGAGGAAGACGTCCTTCTCGCGGACGTTGTCGAGGATCTTCACGAAGATGTTCTCGTTCGCGAACTGGAACACCTCGGCCTTGCCCGGTTCCGTGCCCAGGTAGCGGG
>JAXDKY010000085.1:0-4785 GCA_034666885.1 Chloroflexota bacterium | reverse complement strand
GTCGCCGGGCGGACGGTGTCATCGAGCTCGTCATGACCTGCCACTCCGGTGGCACGCTGGAGATCTACGTGGAACCGCACCTGCCCGCCCCGCACCTGTGGATCGCTGGAACGACGCCGATCGCCGGCGCCCTCGCCACGCTCGGCGCGGCCGCCGGCTGGAAGGTCACGGTCATCGACCCCATCGCCGAATCCGATGCGTTCCCGACCGCGCGGGTCCACGCCTCCGCCGACCTCCGCGGGCTCGATCCGGACGTGTCGCCGTACGTCGTGGTCGCGAGCCAGGGCATCTGGGACGAGGAAGCCGTCGGCCTGGCCCTGACCCGGGACGCCTCGTACGTGGGCCTCGTCGCCTCGCCGACCCGCGCCGCCGTCGTACGCGACTGGCTGCGTGAGGAGACCACGGTCGGCGAGGAACGCATCGCCGCGCTGCGCGCACCGGCCGGCTTGGACCTCGGGGCGGAGACCGCCGAGGAGATCGCGCTGTCGATCCTGGCCGAGCTCGTCCAGGTCCGGCGCGGGCGAGCGGATTTCGTGGCCTCGCCCGGGCCGGCGACGGTCGCCGGCGGCCTGCCCGAGCGGATCAGCCTGGAGCCCGTGGTCGACGACATCGTCCTGGTCGACCCCGTCTGCGGGATGACCGTCGACGGTGCGCACGCCCGTCACCTCGCCGAGCATGAGGGCGTGGTGTACGCCTTCTGCTCGATCGGCTGTCGGACCCGCTTCATCAAGGAGCCGGCGGTCTTCCTCGCGGCGCCGGGGACAGCGGGGATGAACCCGTCGTCGGTATCCTTGCCCGACTGACCGTCCGACCGTACGTTCTGGAGGACCCGATGCACTTCGAAGGCTCTGTCGAGATCGGCGCCCCTCGCGATCGCGTCTGGGCGTTCGTGATCGATCCGAACCAGGTCGGCCAGTGCGGCCCCGGCGTCGAGTCGATCGACGTGATCGATCCAACCCATTTCAAGGCCACCGCCAAGGTCGGCGTCGGCTTCATCAACGCGCGCTTCGTCGTGAACATGGAGTTCATCGACCTGACGGCCCCCGAAGCGGCCACCATCAAGGCCCACGGCCAAGCGCCGGGCAGTGCCGTGGATGCGACCGCCGAGATGCGCCTCACGGACACGGGCAGTGGTGGGACGCGCATGGACTGGAAGGCCGACGTCAATATCGCCGGGACGCTCGCGAGCGTCGGCGCCCGCCTCATCGATGGCACCGCCAACAAGATGATCGGCCAGACCTTCGACTGCATGAAGACGACGCTCGAGGGCGCGGGCTAGGAGGTCGGTCGGCCGGTCGCTGCGCGGGCGGCGCAAGCCTGCCACGCTGGTCGCCATGGAGCGATTGCATCGGGTCGTCGGGCCCGTCGCCACGAACGTCCACGTCCTCGCGGACGCGCGATCGCGCGAGGCCATCGCCATCGACACCGCGACGCCCAGCCTGGCCTGGATCGCCGACGAGCTGGCCGCGCGCGACTGGACCCTCAAGTTCATCGTCTCGACCCACGGCCACTGGGACCACATCGGCGACAACGCGGCGGTCGCCGCGCACACCGGTGCGGGCATCGCCGTCCACCCCCTCGATCGCGAGCGGCTGACCGACCCCAAGCCGCTGTCGGCGCCCTTCGAGATCGTGCCGTCCATCCCGGCCGTCGAGCTGGCCGAGGGCGGCGAGGTCCGGTTCGGCGAGATCCGCCTCGCGGTGTTGCACACGCCCGGCCACACCGAGGGCTCCGTGTGCCTGCTGGACCGCGACGCCGGGCTGCTGTTCAGCGGCGATACGTTGTTCGCCGGCGGCTGGGGACGGGTGGACCTTCCCGGCGGCGACCCGGCGGAGATGGCGACCTCATTGGCCCGCCTCAGCGCGCTCGAGGACGCGATCGAGGTCTTTCCCGGCCATGGCGGCGCCACGACGATCGGGCGCGAACGGGCGTGGCTGGAACTGGTCCGGGACGGCGGACGGCTCTTCGCCTGAAGGCCCGCTCCTCAGGTGCTCTCGTCCTCCTGGGTCACGACCGTGACCGTCACCGGGACGGCGTCGCGTAGCCGGCTCGGGACGTCCTCACCGAGCCAGCGCGACACGCCCTTGGGCAGGGTCGAAACGATGACCTCGTCGATCTCGCGGCCGCGCATCGCGTCGCGCACGGCCATCACGGGATCGCGGTCGCCGACCTCCCCATCGGCCTCGGCGCCCATCTCCTGCAGCCGCGCCACGACCTCGTCGAGCCGCGACTGGGCCACCTTCCGCGACTCGGTCTCGTCCCAGGTGAGGCGCCGGTCGATCGGGCTCAGGGGGACCACGACGTGGGTCCGAACTGGGCCGTCCGCGAGGCGCGCCCGGATCGCGTCGGTGAGCGACCGGCTGTTCAGCGTTTGGTTGGCCACGATCAGGTAGGAACGCATGACCGGATCCTCCATCGGCGTCCCGACAGATGATGCCACGGCCGGTCCACGACGCGGACTCCGACGGCTCCCGTCGATCAGCCCCGAAGCGGCCGGCTATAGACCTGCGAGCGCTGCTCGACTTCGAAGCCCAGCCCTTCGTACAGGCCGAGCGCCCCGGTCGGGTTGTCCGCGTCCACGCCGAGGAGCGCGTCGGTCATTCCCGCGAGGGCCAGGCGGCGCAGCGCTTCCACGGTGATCGCGCGGGCCAGACCGCGTCGCCGCCACGGACGGCGCACGCTGATGTGCTCGAGCCAGCCGCGCGCCGCGCCGAGTTGCGCGTTCTCCTCGGTCCAGATCCAGTTCTGGACCACGCCGGCGACCTCGTCGCCGTCCCACGCCACGACCCACAGGTCCGTATCGAGCTCATCGCGCCCGAACGTCAGGCGGAAGTCGTCCTCGGTCTGCTCGCGGGACGCCCAGTGGTCGAGGAACGCCTCGCGCTCGGCTTCGAAGATCGCGCGGTGCTGGTCCGCGGTCACGGGTCGGAGCTTCAGGCCGTCGGGGAGGGGGACATCCGGGATCTCGCCGGCCGTGGATCGGCGCATGAGGAAGAACCAGCGGATCGGCTCGAAGCCATGCTGCGCCAGCAGCGCGCGATGCCCGGTCTCGGTCTCCTCGGTGTGCGTCCGGGCCACCGACACCTGTCCCTCCGGTTCCTCGCCCGCCCGCTCCGTGGCCCGCCGCAGGTTCTCCCGGAACAACGCACGGCCGAGCCCGCGCCGGCGGACATCCGGCAGGACATGGCCCGCCATCTCGTACGTCGCCACGCCGTCGCGCATGACCCGCTCGACCGCGGCATCACCGACGAGCCGCCCATCGATCTCGGCGAGGAGGACATCGCGTCGCAGGTCGAGGCCGGGCGAGCTCTCGACCTCCTCGCGCAGGTTCCGGGCCGTCGGGACCCACAGGATCCCGTCCTGGCGGTTGGCCGCGGTGATGAGCTCGGCGGTCGCCGCATAGTCGGCGTCGTCGCCGCGCGGGCGCCGGAATCGAAGGCCATCGATCGAAGGCGCGTCCGCCAGCTCGAGCCAGGCGTCCTCGGTCGTCGTCGTCATGATGTCTCCGATGGTGCCAGCACGCCCGTCGACGCGGGCAGCGGCTTGCTCCAGTCGATGCTCATGCTCGACGTCTCGAACCCGAGCGAGCTGTACAGGGTCCTCGCCTGGTTGGGGTTGAGGCCGTCGACGCCGAGGTACGCGCTGGTCATCCCGTGGTCGCGCATGCGCACGAGCGCCCGGGCGAGCAGGGCACGAGCCAGGCCGCGTCGCCGCCACGGCCGCCTGGTGAAGACCTCATCGGCGATGCCGCGTTCGCGGCCGTGGTGCGCATTCTCCGCCGGATCGATCTTTCCGAGAACGCCGCCCGCGATCTCGTCGCCGTCGAAGGCGATCACCCACAACGATGGGTCGCGGTTCCGGTCGCCCTCGAAATGTAACCAGTCCTTTTCGGTCGCTTCCCACTCGCCACGGTGGTCGCGGAACGCTTCGATCAGCGCATCCCATACCGCCCGCCGGGAGGCATGATCGGTCCCGATCGGCCGGATGGCCAGTCCGGCGGGCATCGGCACGTCAGGGATGTCGTCCAGCGTCGGGCGGACCATCTCGTAGCCGTGCCCCGAACGGGTCCAACCCGAGCCCTCGAGCAGCGCGATCGCGCCCGCGTCCGCTCCGGGGACGAACGCCTGCATGGTGGCCGGGCGGACCGAGCGATCCGGGAGGGCAGCCGCCTTCGCTGCCAGCCGCTCCTCGGCCCAGCCCAGCATCGCGCGGCCGATGCCCTGACGGCGTTCGCTTGGCTGGAGATGGCAGATGGCCACGAACCGGCGGGTCCCGTCGATGAGGTCCCGCCACTCGACCCGGGAGTACCCGACCGTCGCGCCCCCGCGCTCGACGACGAGGACGTCGCGGTCGAGATCGCAATTGATGAGATGGGCGTAGTCGTTCGCGATGACATCGGCCGTAACGAGTTCCTCGATCCCCGCGAGGTCACGTTCGGCCTGGTTCGTCGCCGCGATGCCTGCGTAGTCCCCAGGGCCGCGGAACCCGCGGAACCGAAGTCCCGAGACGCCGGGGCGATCGGGGACCACGACCTCGTCGACGAGCGTGTCCATCACCGTTCCTTCCCGTATTTCTGGTCCATCTTGCGACCCACGTCCTTGTGGATCTGGCGCCAGCGCTTGGCCTCCGCCGCGCGAGCCCGCGGATCCTCGCGGCGCTCGGCGAAGGCGAGCTCGCGTTCGAGCTTTCGGAAACCGTCGAGGCGGCCCTCGTCGAGCGTCCCGTCTTCGATGGCGCGCCGGATGGCGCAACCGGGCTCGCTTCCGTGACGGCAATCGCTGAAGC
>JAXDKY010000084.1:0-4336 GCA_034666885.1 Chloroflexota bacterium | reverse complement strand
CGCCTGGTCGATTGCGAGGCGAAGCTGCTCATCACTGCGGACGGCTTCCTGCGCCGCGGCGCATGGATCGACCTCAAGTCCGTGGCCGATGCCGCCGTTGCGGCGGCGCCGTCGGTGGAGCGGATGCTCGTGGTGCGGCGAGCGGGGAACGCGCTGACCGTGCCATGGACGGAGGGCCGTGACGCGTGGTGGGAGGCAACCGACGGCGCAGTGCCCGCGCCGGAGCGGGCGGCGGCTGCGGACGGGCGCCCGGCGGGCTCGGCGGCTGCGCCCGAGACCGACCCCGAGACCCCGTACATGGTGATCTACACCTCGGGAACCACTGGGCGACCCAAGGGCGCCGTTCACGTCCATGGCGGCTTCCCGATCAAGGCCGCCCAGGATCTCGCCCACACCTTCGACCTGCGCGCGGGCGACAGCCTCTTCTGGTTCACCGACCTCGGCTGGATGATGGGCCCGTGGGCCATTGCCGGCGCCCTGCTGCTGGGGGCGCGGCTGGTGATCTACGAGGGCGCCCCCGACTTCCCCGGCCCGGACCGCCTGTGGGACATCGTCGCGCGCCACCGCGTCACGCACCTCGGCCTGTCGCCCACCGTCATCCGCGCCTTGATGGCCCACGGCGAAGCGCCAGTGCGAGCGCACGACCGCTCGTCGTTGCGCGTCCTCGGATCGACCGGGGAGCCCTGGAACCCCGAGCCGTGGTGGTGGTACTTCCGCGAG
This sequence comes from Chloroflexota bacterium, assembly GCA_034666885.1. Lineage (GTDB taxonomy): Bacteria > Chloroflexota > Limnocylindria > Limnocylindrales > CSP1-4 > SPCO01. Next base: position 3,616 of record JAXDKY010000084.1, on the reverse strand, counting down.
GTCGGCGAGGGTCGCTGCCCGGTCATCAACTACTCGGGGGGCACCGAGGTGTCGGGCGGGATCGTGGGCGGCAACGTGATCGGTCCGATCAAGCCCGCGAGCTTCTCCGGCCCGTGCATCGGGACCGCCGCGGACGTCGTCGACGACGCGGGCCGGCCGGTCCGCGGCGCCGTCGGCGAGCTCGTCATCCGGGCACCGCTGCCGGGCATGACCCGCGGCTTCTGGCACGACCGCACACGCTACGAGGGGACGTATTGGTCGCGCTGGCCCGGCATCTGGGCGCACGGCGACTGGGCCTCGATCGACGCCGACGGCTTCTGGTACATCCAGGGTCGGTCGGACGACACCCTCAAGGTCGCCGGCAAGCGCGTTGGGCCGGCGGAGGTCGAGAGCGCGGCCGTGTCGCATCCTGCGGTCCTCGAGGCGGCCGCGATCGGCGTCCCGCACGAGATCAAGGGCGAGGCCATCGTCGTCGTGTGCGTGCTGCATCGGGGCGAGACGGACGACGACGACCTTCGCGCGGCGATCGCCCGGACCGTCGCCGCTGAGCTCGGGAAGCCGCTCAAGCCCGAGGTGGTCGCGGTCGTCCGGGCCCTGCCCAAGACCCGCTCCGGCAAGGTCATGCGGCGCGTCATCCGCGCAGCCTGGCTGGGCGAGGACCCCGGCGACCTGACAGCCCTCGACGATCCGGGGGCAGTCGAAGCCATCCGTGCCGAGGTGCGCCGCCGCGGGGGTTTGGTCTAAGGTAGGAGGCCCGGTGCCCCAGCCGGCGAGCGCGAAACGAACCAGGAGCCGCCCTTGCGCCGCCTGCTGACGTTCTCGATGGCCGCGGTCCTGACGCTCTCGACGACGGCCGTCGCACAAGGCGCCCAACCACCGGGTCTCGGGGAGCGCGACGCCGCGAATGTCGGCCGGGCGAGGGCGGCCGAGATCCTCGGGCGCACGCCCGGGCAGGTCCACCCGCTCGCCTACGGCGACCCCGTCGCGTCGGTGGGCGGGAAGCGCTACTGGACCGGCGTGTTCCGCGGCCCCGCCGACCAGCAGGCCTTCGTGGCCGTCGACCTCGAGACCGGCCAGGCGCTCGATGCGGCTGCCTACGAAGACACCGTCGAACGGGCCATCGGGCGCCAGCCGCGCGTCTCGCCGGCCGCACGAGCCCGCATCGACGACGGGAAGCGGACGGGCGCGTCGCCCCTGCTTGCCTATGTCCTCGCACCGGTGGACTACGCCCCGGCCGTCAAGGCGGTGAAGGCCGCGCATCCCGAGGTGAAGTGGGACGGCGACCGGCCGTACGGCGACGATCTCAAGGTCCTGGCGGCGGTCAGCCAGGAGCTGATCCGGGCCAAGGCGCAGCTCGTGGTCAAGCACCGCGGACCGTTCGTCGACGAGGCGCGCCGCCGGGGCGCGACCGACGTCGTCGCCCTCGACCTGGCACCGATGGTCTACCTGCGCCTACCGGCCGGGAAGGTCGACGCCCTGGCCGAGAACCCGGACGTCCGCCAGGTCCGTGCACCGTCCGGCTGGGCGCCCACGATGAATGTCGCCCATGACGCGGTCGGGGCGAACTGGACGGACAACCGAGGCTACACGGGCGGCGGCGTGGTCATCGGAATCGTCGAGTACACCCGCGTCGACTACACCAGGCCAGGCCTGTCGGGAGCGCATCTCGACAGCTATCGGGTCAGCACGACGGGCCTCTCCTGCTCGCATTCGCGCGGCCAGTACCGGAACGCCGCGGCGATGAGCCACGTCAGCTGGGCGGCGGCGATCGCGGTCGGTCGAGGCCGTACCTACAAGGGCATCGCCAATGCCGCGAAGCTGGTCGACGTCTCGGCCGACTTCAACCCCGCGGCCGATGCCGCCGACCCACGCATCCTCAAGGCGGTCGACTGCGCCATCCTGCAGGGCGGCGCCCACCTCATCACGATGTCGCTCGTCCAGAACGACGCGAGCCGGTTCTCGACCTCGAACGCGTACTTCGATGCCGTCGTCTGGGATCACCACCGGTTGATCGTCGGCAACGGCGGGAACAACTACTCCGAGACGAACTCCCACTGCCCGGGCACCAGCGAGATCGTCCGGAGCCCGGGGTCGGCATGGAACGTGCTGTCGGTCGGCGGGACATCGAACAACGCCTCGCGCCTGTGGTACCGCGCCAGTGGCTCGGAGCCCTCGTACTGCTGGGAGGACCCGCCGGGGCAACCCGGCGACGTCAACGACCGGGTCAAGCCCGAGATCGTGGCCCCGGCCCAGAACATCAGCACGTACTTCTTCAACGGCAGCGGGGTGTCCGCCTCGACGCCGATGGTCGCCGGGGTCGCCGCGCAGCTGCTCGACCAACGGCCGTCGCTGTTGAACTACCCCGAACAGATGAAGGCGATCCTGCTGGCCGGCTCGGAAGCGAAGCATGCGCTGACACCGGCCGGTCACCAGAGTGTGAGCGCCGAGGGCCTCGGCACGCTGTCGGCCAAGTGGTCGAGCCGGGTGGCCGAGAAGAACACGACGATCAACACCGGCAACTACGGCGGCATGACATTCGCGGGCGTCGCCCACGGCGACTGCCTGACCCCGCCGGCGCCGCAGGCGATCGACTTCGAGGTCTATGCCGGGCGCCACGTGCGCTTCGTCATCGACTGGATGGCCCACACCGACGCGGCCAACCCCCGATCCGGCTCGACGCTCTCGCAGCGCTACGCCGACTTCAACCTCACCATCCTCAAGGGATCCACGGTGGTCGGCAGCTCGAACCGGAGCGCGTCGAACATCGAATGGGTCGACTTCGCCGGCGCGACGTTCGGTGGCGGGACGTACACCGCCGTCGTCACGCCGGTCCGCTGGGGCTGCTCGGTCGACACCGAGCCCGTTGGCTGGGCGTGGGTGAGCTTCGGCACGCCGTAGGTCGTCGGGGCACGCTCCGGTCCGGTGGTCGGCGCGGCCGGGGAGCGTTGGCGCTCAGCTGGGCCGTTGTCGTTGCGCTGCTCGCCACCGGCTGCGCGCCCGTGGCGCCGACGGCGCCGGCAGCCTCGGGCGGGTCCGCGACCGCGGCCGCCTCCCCTGCCTCCGGATCGGGCTCGCCCTCGCCGGGCGGCAGCGACCTCCCGTCGTCCGGGACCGCGGCCGTCGATCCCGGCGTCGCCCGCCTGGTCTGGCTCGTCGACCGAGCCGGGGGCCTGGGCGTGTGGACGACCGATCTCGCCGGTGGCGACGTCCGGGCCTACCTCGCCCAGCTCGATGAGGACGGCACGAGCCTCCGCGACGCCCGTCTGGTCGGGGAGGACGTCGTCCTGATCCGCGAGGCACCGTCCGCCCCCACGGCGCAGCTGTGGGTCGTCTCGCGCACCGCACCGATGCGGACGCTGCTCGATGCCGTCGACAGCTTCGTGGTGAGCGGCGAGGGGGAGGTCCTCGCCGTTCGCGACGACGGCGCCACGCGCACGATCTGGCGCGTCCCGACCGCCGGGGCGGCACCGGCCGTCGCCATTGCAACGGTGCCGTCGCCAGCCGCCGGACCGGAGCTCGGGCCGTTCGGGTTCGCCATCTCGCCGGATGGCCGGACGGTGGCCGCCGGCTGGGTCGGCGGACCGGTCCAGGTCGTCGGCCCGGCGCCTGCCACGTT
>JAXDKY010000083.1:0-10814 GCA_034666885.1 Chloroflexota bacterium | reverse complement strand
TCGATTTCACGGTCGATGACATCCGACGGATCTACGCCATCAACGTCGAGGCGACATGGGATCTCGTGTCGAGGATCGGTCGCACGATGCCGGCTGGGGCCGCGATCGTGAATCTCTCGTCGTCCTCGGCCAAGCTGGCGACGACGACCGAGGCGGCCGTCTATGCCTCGTCGAAGGCGGCCGTCCTGTCGCTCACCCGCTCCTTTGCCTACGCCTTCGCGCCGAACGGCGTCCGCGTCAATGCCATCTGCCCGGGCATCATCGACACCCCGATGCAGGATCGCGTGCTCGCCGACGTCGCGGCCAAGCGCGGGATCTCCGTCGAGGAGCTGTCGACAGCGCGGAACAAGACCGTGCCGCTCGGCCGGGCGGCCTCCGCCGACGAGTGCGCCGGGGCCATCTGGTTCCTCCTCAGCGATGAAGCCGGATACATGACCGGCCAGGCCATCAACTACACCGGTGGCCTGGTCATGTGGTGAGCGCCACACGCGGCTAGCGGCGGCAGACCCGCCGACAATCCTTTCCAGAAACGTTGACATCGCTCGCGGCTGGAAACGATACTGACGTGGCCCCCAGGGAGGGATTGGGCGTGCCATACGACCGCCTGGACATTGAGGAGATTCGCATGGTGATCCGATCACGACGCGCGTTTGCGCTGTTGACCGCCGCGTCCCTGTTCGTCGCGGCCTGTAGTGGCGGAACGGCCGCAACGCCCGCGCCGGCCGCGAGCGCACCCGCGTCGAACGCCGCGTCGGAGGCTCCGTCGGCCGCGGCGGGCCTGCCGTACACGGCCACCCTGAAGGACGGTTCGACCTTCACGCTCAACCCGCGGGTGGCGGACAAGCTCGCCAAGGGCGAGCCGATCAACTACGTGTTCTCGTATGGGTCCACGGCGATCCCGCTGTTCTCCCCGCAGTACAAGAACGGCTACGACCGGACCCTGCCCGAGGCGCAGAAGATCCTGCCGATGAACGGCCAGGCCATCGCCCCGTCGTCCGCGGTCCAGGACCCCAATGAGCAGATCGCGCAGTTCGATGCGCTGTTCAAGGCCGACCAGATCGACTGCCTCTCCATCCAGTCGACCGGCACGGATGCCTTCACCAAGATCGTCAACGACTACATGAAGACCGGCATCCCGGTCTTCACGGTCGGCGTCGAATCGAACGGCAACGAGTTCTCGAACTTCACCCAGATCTCGAACAAGGAGGGCCACCAGGCCGCCGGGATCGTGGTCGACTACATGAAGGCCAAGGGCCTCGACTTCAAGAACTTCGCCGTGTCCGGCGGTGACCCCACCCAGAACTGGGCCCAGGGCCGCATGCAGGGGTTCATCGAGGGCATCACCGAAGCGATCCCGGATGCCAAGTTCATCAACACGGCCGCCACGGCGCTTGTGACGACCTACGACCCGGCCGGCACCTATGACGCCTACAAGGCGTTCATCCAGGGCAACCCCGAGGTCCAGGTCATCGAGAACGTGGACATCGGCGGCGAGCATGCCGCTCGGGCCATCGCTGACTCCGGAAACACCGGCAAGATCTTCTCCCTCGGTTGGAATGTGAGCATCGGCCAGCTCGATGCCATCGAAGCCGGTACGCAGATCGTCGCGCTCGATCAGCAGTGGGGCGATCAGGCCGGGTTCGGTGCGCTTGCCTGCGCCGAGCTCCTAAAGAACGGCAAGGTGCTGCCGAACTCGAACACCCTGAAGCCGATCACGACGGACAACGCCGTACAGGCTCGCAAGGACTTCATGGCCATCTCCGGCGGCTGACCCCGACGTCGTAGCCTTCCGCGGACCGGTCGACGATCGCCGACCGGTCCGGCTGGTTTCCGCGGCTGATCAACGAGGAGCGGACCACGGAATGACCCAGAACAGTGCGGCCGTGCCGCCGGTCCAGCCGGCCGGCGCGGCACCTTCCGGCGATCGATGGTCGCGACGGGCCCTGGCGGCGGGGATCCGTATCGGCGGCCTGGTGATCGCGATCCTGATCGTGATCGTCATCTTCACCGCGCTCAGCAAGCCGAACACCTTCCTGACCTTCACGAACGCGGTCGGCATCCTGCGGTCGATGAGCACCATCGCCATGGTGGCGCTCGGGCTCACGCTCGTGATCGTCGTCGGTGAGATCGACCTTTCGTTCGGCTATGTGTACGGGCTGGCATCGATCCTCATCGGGGTGGCCTGGATCATCTGGGGCTGGCCCATCTACCTGGCGATCCTGCTGGCCTTCGCGGCCGCCGTCGTCGTCGGCTCGGTCAACGCGTTCCTGGTGACGGTGCTCAAGATCCCCTCCTTCATCGTCACGCTCGGCACGGGCCAACTCGTGTTCGGCACCACCCTGCTCGTCTCGAACACGGCGACCCTGAACCCTGCCTATCCGCCGTTCGGCAAGATCGTGCCGAAGGACCAGGTCGACTGGTTCTTCGGCCTGTCGAACCAACACCTTCCATTCGATATCCCGATGCAGGCGATCTGGATGACCGCGGTCGCGATCGTCATCGGCTTCATCCTGAGCCGCTCGCTGTTCGGCTTCCGTCTCAAGGCGATCGGCGGGAACCCGGCCGCCGCCGAGCTCGCCCGGCTGCCGACGGTCAAGTACAAGTTCGCGGCGTTCATCATCTGCTCGCTCCTGGCGGCGCTCGCGGCGATGCTCGACTTCGCGTTCATCGGCTCTGTCCAGCCGAATGCCGGGGTGGGGCTGACGTTCCCGATCTTCGCGGCGGTGATCATCGGCGGGGCGAGTCTGGCCGGCGGCCGCGGCACCGCCATCGGCACGCTGAGCGGCGCACTCCTGCTCGCCATCATCGCGAACGGCCTGGCTCTCCTGTCGGCGGGCTCGTTCCTGAGCAACTTCGTGTCGGGCGCCGTGACCATCGCCGCCGTGGTGCTGGACCGGTTCACGCAGAGTCTTCGCAAATGACCGCGGAGGGAGCGGTCGTTGCCGCAGATCCGGCGACCGCCACGGCAGAGCGCGGCCTCCGGATCCGCGGGCTGCACAAGTGGTACGGCGACACCCGCGCGCTGGACGGCCTCGACCTCGAGGCCCGGGCCGGCGAGATCCTCGGCGTGGCCGGGCCGAACGGCGCCGGCAAGAGCACGCTCATCAAGGTCCTCGCCGGTGAGACGCGGGCGGATTCCGGCGAGATCGAGCTCGATGGGCGTCCGTGGGACACGGCGTCGGATCGCGATCGAGTGGCGGTCGTCCACCAGGAGCCACAGCTTTTCCCGAACCTCACCGTCGCCGAGAACCTCATGGTCGGGCGCGAAGGGACGCGGGCAACCGTCCGGCGTCTGAACGCCCGCGAGCGCTCGCTCATGCGCGACCTTGCGATCCTGGAGGTCGCCGACCGGAAGCTCGACGATGTCCCGCTGGCGATCCACCAGCGAGTCGAGATCGGTCGCGCCCTGGCGCGCGACGCGCGGGTGTTCCTGTTCGACGAGCCGAACTCGGCGCTGACCCAGGAGGAGTCGAAGGACCTGTTCCGTCGGATGCATCTGCTCGCCGATGCCGGCAACGTCGTGCTGCTGGTCTCGCACCGGATCGCCGAGCTGGCCGAGCACACGGACCGCGTCGTCCTGATCCTTGACGGCGTGTCCACCGATGTCCTCGAGGGCGAGGCGCTGACCCCGGACGGCATCGCGGCCGGCCTCGTAAGCGGACAGGCCGCGCGCGATCCGAGCGAACCGGTCGAGGCGCGCTCTGAGGGCGCAGGAACGGGCCTGCGGCTGACCGGGTGGACCCACACCGCCGGCGAGTTCGCGGGGATCGACCTGCACGTGAAGATAGGCCAGATCGTGTCGATCGTTGGCGTCGAGGGGTCGGGCGCGCGCGAGCTGGTCCGTTCGATCGCCGGGTTCGAGCGCACGACGGGCGAGATCGAGGTGGGTTCGCGCACCGGTCAGTCGGCCGTTGCGACCGGCACCAGCCTCGTCTCGGCGGACCGTCACACGAGCCTCTTCTCCAACCTGACGATCGGCGACAACATGGTGTCCCGCCTCGGACGGGAGATCGCGACCGGCGGCATCGCCCTTCGTAGGCGGCGGATGCTGCGGATCGCCTACGAGCTGCGCGACCAGTTCCGCGTGAAGGCGCCCTCGGTCCGGCTGCCGATCGGCTCGCTCTCGGGTGGCAACCAGCAGAAGGTCGCCATCGCGGCCGCGATCGTCAAGCGGCCGAGTGTCCTCGTGCTCGAGGAGCCGACCCGCGGTGTCGACGTCGGCTCGAAACGCGAGATCTACCGGCTCATGCGCGAGTACGCCGGGCGCGGCCACGCCGTGCTCATCTACTGCACCGAGATCCCCGAGGTCTTCGAGACCGCGGATCTCGCCTACGTCGTGTCCGATGGACGCCTGTCGGATCCGCTGGTGGTGATGACCTACCCGGACGTCGAGGCGCTGGCGCGCGCGGTCACCCGCCTCGAACGCCATAGCACGGTGCCCATCCAGGCCTCCGCGCCGCCCCTCGGATCAGCCACCGCGTGAGCGACCGACCCGCCCGCGTCGTCCTCGTCGGCTTCGGCAAGACCAACCAGGCGGTGCTCGAGCTGGCGCTGACGCGTCCCTGGCTGGAGGTCGCCGGTATCGTCGTCCGCTCGGCGGCGCGCGACGGCGAGGCGGCGGCCAGCCAGGTCGAGGGTGCCCCCGGCCGCCTCCGCTGCTCCACTGATCTCGCGGGAACCCTGCGCACGGCCCGACCCGATGTCGTCGTGGTCGCGACCGCGACGCGACTCGTGGACGTCCTGCCGGTCCTCGCGGCCGTCGCCCCCAGCGGCGTGCCGATCGTCTGCACGGCTGAAGACCTCGCGTTCATCCGACCTGGCGATTCTGACGAGGCTTCGCAGATCATCGGCCTGGCGGAAACGCATCGGATCCCGATCGTCGCCACGGGGGCGAACCCGGGCTTCGTCCTGGACCTCTGGCCGCTCACGCTGTCGGGCCTCGCCTGGGATATCGAGCAGATGCGGGCGCGTCGCGTCGTCGACGTGAGCGTGTTCGGACCGCGCGTCCGGGCGTCGCTCGGGATCGACCTGACGCCCGCGGCCTTCCGGGCCGGGATAGCGGACGGAACGGTGGTGGGTCACGCGGGCTTCCCGGAGAGTCTGCGCATCCTGGCCGCGGCCATGGGTCGCGACCTGGAACGGATCGAGATCGTGTCGGAACCGATCCTCGCGACCGAGCCGCTCACGATCGCGGACGGATCGGTCATCGCTGCGGGTCGGACGGCCGGGGCGGACCAGCGCGCGATCGGCTGGTTCGAGGGTCGGCCGTGGCTGGATATCTCGATGACCCTGCACGTCCGACCGGCATCGGCTGGCCTCCAGCCAACGGACGAGATCCAGCTCGATGGCCGTCATGGCCTGCACGTCCGCGTCGAACCGGGCTGTCGGGCGCTCCTCTCGACGGCGGCGATGATCGTCAACGGACTCCCGCAGGCGATGGCCGCTTCGCCGGGCGTCCATGGTCCGGGCGACCTGCCACCGGTGGCGCCGTGGTTCGGGAAGCGACCGCCGGCCTGGGTCCCGCTGCGCGACTGAGCGCCGACTGACCCGCCCGACGCCCGATCCCTTAGCGGTCCGTGCGGTACTTCTCGATGAATGCCTCGTCGAGCACCCAGCCCAGACCCGGCCGATCGGACAGCGGGAACTGCCCGTCGACGAGCGATGGCCGGTTCTCGATCATCTGCCAGAAGATCGGATCCCTTGCCGGCGAGAAGGCCTCGACATAGGTGCCGTGCGGCTGGGAGGCCAGGAGGTGGGACGCGACCTGCGCCTCCTCGTGATGCCCCAACTCGACGTCGAACGCCGAGGCCAGTGCCGCGATCCGTCGCCACTCGGTGGGGCCGCCGCCCCACGACGCGTCGTAGTTGCAGACGTCGATGGCGCCCGCGGCCATCATCTCGCGCATCCCCACGCGGCTGATCTCGCTCTGCCCGGCGGCAACGTTGACGTTGCCGCGCATCCGGACGTCGCGCAGGCCGCGAAAGTCGGCGTGCCAGCGGGACGGTTCCTCGAACCAGCGGATGGCGATCCCCTCGGCGCGGATGACGTCGATGAACTCGAGGGCCTCGGCCACGGTGTAGCCCTGGTTCGCATCCACCACGAACAGGAAGTCGTCCCCGGCATGCCGACGCGCTCGCACCAGGCGGGCGGCGTCGACCGGTGGTGGCTCGGCACCGATCTTGAACTTCATCCCGACCATCCCGTGCTCGGACTGGAAGAAGTCGATCTCGCGCTCGATCTCCTGGCCTTTCGAGCTCTCGTCGTCGGGGATGTAGTAGCCGCCGATGCCGATCATCGGGATCCGGTCGCGATAGCCGCCCCAGATCCGCCATAACGGCTGACCCAACGCCTGGCCGACCGCGTCCCAGACCGCGGTGTCGATGCAGGCCATCGCCTGCATCGCGTACCAGCGCGGGCGGAGCTGGTCGAAGGTGGCCGGCAGCATGGCCTCCCACACGCGCTCGGTCGCGAATGCGTCGAGGCCGATGACTCGGGGCACCAACTCGTCGTGCAGGATGCTCAGGATCTCGGACTGGAGCGGCTCGTCCTCGTCCGCGTTGTACGCCTGGCCGACGATCCCGGCTGACGTCCTGATCCGCGTGATGATCGTGCAGCGGTTGCGCATCCGGTAGTAACTGCCCTTGTAGGTGAAGGGCAGCGGCACGCGGATCGGGATCGTCTCGACGGATTCGATCTTCAGCTGCATGCGGGGACCTCTGCGGGCGGGACGAGTTGACGCACGATGCCACACGGTGCGACCATCTCGCAATCGTAACTGGAAACGGTACCGCCGGTTCCCCCACGATTCGCGTATCGACCCCGGTCTTCACCGGAAGGAGCCCATGACGGCGGGCCCGCAACCCCACGACCCCCACGCTGCCGGGCGCCCCTCGGCGGCTCCGCTCGCTGGCGTCCGGATCGTTGCCGTGGAACAGTACGGCGCTGGTCCGTTCGGGACGATGTACCTCGCCGACATGGGCGCGGAAGTCATCAAGATCGAGGACCCCGCGACCGGCGGCGACGTCAGCCGCTGGATCCCGCCGGGGCGTGCCGGATCGGACAGCCTGTTCTTCGAGGCATTCAACCGGAATAAGCGCAGCCTGTCCCTCGACCTCAAGACGACCGGTGGACGGGACGTGCTCGAACGTCTCGTGGCATCCTCGGACGCGGTCTTCAGCAACCTGCGCGGCGACCAGGCGGAGCGGCTGGGCTTGACCTACGCTCGACTCGGGACGATCAATCCGGCGATCGTCTGTGTCGCGCTGACGGGATACGGAAGCGTCGGGGAGTCCGCGCGCTGGCCGGGCTATGACGCCCTGATCCAGGCCGAGGCGGGCTGGGCCTCGCTCACCGGTGCCCCGGACGAGGCGCCGACCAAGAGCGGCCTCTCGCTGGCGGACTACGTCGCCGGTCTGACCGCCGCACTGGGCCTGATGGTCGGTGTCTTCGATGCTCGCCGCACCGGGCGCGGTCGGGACGTGGAGACCAACCTCTACGATTCGGCCCTGGCGATGCTCAGCTATCCCGCGACCTGGCTCCTGTCGCAGGGTTTCGTCACGCAGCGCAAGCCGATGTCGGCGCACCCGAGCGTGGTCCCGTTCCAGTTCTTCCCGACCGCCGACGGCCACCTGGCGATCGCCGCTCCGAAAGAGAAGTTCTTTCAGTCGCTGGTCGTGGCGATGGACCTCCCCGAACTCGGCGGCGATCCGCGGTTCGCGGACTTCGAGTCGCGCGGTCGACATCGCGAGGTCCTGCTCGATATCCTCGCGCGGCGCTTCGCCGAGGAGACCACGGCGGTCTGGCTCGAGCGGCTGCGCGGGCTGGTCCCGGTCGCCCCCGTTCGATCGCTGACGGAGGCGTTGGATCCGGACGAGCTCCGCGCCAGGGACATGCTGGCCGAGTATCCCCACCCGTCGTTCGGACAGGTGCGCTCCGTCGGCCTCCCCTTGACGATGGGCGGCTTCGAGCGGTCCTATCGACGCGGACCGGCCCTCAACGGCGACCAGGCCGCGATCCTGGCAGAACTCGGGTACGACGAACCGACGATCGAGGCCATGCGCGTCGGCGGGGCGTTCGGCGTCGTCGACGGCGACGACGCGGACGGCCGGCCGGTCAGCGAGCCCGGCTAGAGCCGAGGGCACGCGCCCGTGGCCAGGACCATCGTCGTTGCCGCGGGTGCGTCCGGCGCCAGGGGCGATCAGATTTCCGAATCTGGCTCAGTCTCGAGGTCTCGCGGAACCGGGCGGTGATGCTCCATCGCCAGTTCGACCAACCGGCGATGCTCATCTCGAAGTCGGGCGGCTTCGGCGATCAGCCGGACCGCTTCATCGGAGTCGGGCTCGGCGACGGCGAGCTCGCGCTCGACCTCTCGCCACATCGCGAGAACGATCTCGGCTTCACGCTGGTAGGGCATGGAAAAACCACTCGCGTCGAAGGGCTGGGCCCCGAGCAAGGTCCGGCGGACTTTGTCATCGGGACGAAATGACGTGCGCCCGCCAAGAGTGGCCCCTGTTGTGCTGTGTCGTCTGTACTACATCGGACATAGGGAGACTTCCGAATGACCGGCCGCAGCGACGCCCCTTCGCGCGACGTGGACGCACGGGACAATCATCTATTGGCCGCGCTGTCCGCTACGGAGCTCGGCCGGCTGCTGCCGGCGCTCGAACCGGTGCGCCTGCCGCGCCCGACGGAGCTGGAGCCGGCCAATGAACCCGTCGAATTCGTCTATTTCCCGACGAACGGCGTCGCTTCGATCGTGTCGATCGACGAGGGTGGCGAGACGGTCGATACGGCGATGATCGGCCGCGAAGGCATGACCGGACTGTCAGTCTTTCTGGGGACGGGCCAGTCGCCCATGCGGACCATCGTCCAGGTGCCACTGACCGGCCTGCGACTGCGATCGCAAGAGCTCCTCCGCGAGCTCGACCGCGGTGAGCGACTCGTTGGCCTACTGCGGCGGCATACGCAAGTCGTGATGGTCACGATGGCGCAGCTCATCCTGTGCAATCGCATCCACCGTCTCGACCAGCGTGCGGCGCGCTGGCTGCTCCAGGCGGACGATCGGGTCGAGAAAGCCCCATTCGGCGTGACACAGGATTTCCTCGCCCAGATGATCGGCGTTCAGCGTCCGGCACTCTCGGTCGCCATGCGCCAGTTCAAGGACGCGGGTCTAGTGACCTACATTCGAGGCCAGATCCGCATCGAGGATCGCGACGGACTGCTCGCGCGATCGTGCGGCTGCACCAAGATCATCGCGGCGGAGGCGGACAGGCTCCGCGCGACCCTCGAGCGATAGGGTCACCCGGAGCCGCAACCCTACGGCTCACCCGCGTTGGCGTGGCGCCGGACGAATCGCGCCCGACGCCACGATCAGCGCTCTACTTGGATACGAACTTTCGCGTCGCTTCCGAAGCGATCGGCAGCCTCTTGTTGTAGACCGCGTTGTTGCTCGCGGACATCACCTTGGTGTCGAAGGCCATGCGGACCACGGTGTTGGCGAACGCCTTCGACATGAAGGTCAGGACGTTTGGATCGTTGTTGCTCAGGTTGTCGCACCACAGGAAGGAGTTGTCGACACAGCCTCCGTCAAAACTCGGGATGTTGCCTTCGTAGTTGCCGAGGGAACCGCCGAACAGGTCGACTTCCCCCTGGGGCTTGCAGCAGTCCTGCCCCGTCAGGAGACCGCTGGCTGGGATCCCCACCGCGTTGAAGCTGAACGCGTCGGTTCCCACCGGCGACAGCAGCTCGGACTTCAGGCCGACGGAGTCGAAGTAGGCGACCGATTGATCCCGTGAGACCGTCGACGCCTTGTAGACCCGGTTGGGGAAGGTCGCTGAGATCGTGCGGCCGAAGAGATCCGGTCCGGCCGGGTCAAGGACTCCGATGAGATAGTTCGGCGTGGCCATGACGTCGGCATCGAGGTCGTAGCCGATGTGACTGAGCTCGGACGACGTCAGGTTGTTGACGTAATACTCCGATCCCAGGAGGCCCAGTTCCTCACCGCCGAACCAGATGAACCGCAGCTTGTTGCGCGGAACGACATTCTTCATCTGCTGCGCGACGTCCAGGATGGTGGTGGAACCAGAAGCGTTGTCGAGCATCCCGGCCCCGTAGATCGCATCCAGGTGTGCGTCGACCACCAGGACGTGGTTCTTGTCGCCACCCTTGGATTCCGCGATGACGTTGTAGTCGTCAGCGTTGGGTTGAACGAGCGCCTGGATAGCGAGGTTCATGTTAGGCAGCGGCCTGGTGGCCTGCACGGCCTGCTGATATTCGGCGAGGAGGTTGGAACCGATCGCAAAGGAGGTGAACGACACGGGAATGGTCGGGATGATCGGCGTGTTCGTGGCGTCCACGAGACTGCCGTTCAGGACGTCCGTCCGGTCGGGGTTGCCCTCGTTGAAGATGATCACGCCCGTTGCCCCTGCGGCCTGGGCGTTGAGTACCTTCACGCCGAAGTTGCACGCACCGCGCTGGATCAACGCGATCCGCCCCGCAACGAAGCCGCTGAAGTCAGCAGCGGTGCACCCGCTTGACGAGGTAGGCGTTGCGGTCGGCGGGATGATGATGCCTCCCGCCGGTTGGAGATCAGCGGTCGTGGCCCCGGTGCTCTGCCCGGGATTCCATTCGGTGCTCAGCCCGAAATCGTGCGCGGTCGGTGAGATCTCCCGCATCACCGGGGGGGCGGTGTACGCGAAGTACGTGAACTTGTAGGTCTGGATCGTGACGTCGTAGCCGGCGTCCTGCATCAGGTTGGCGACGTAGTCCACCGACGCCTTGTAGCCGGGCTCGCCGGAGTTGCGCGAGGCATGGCC
>JAXDKY010000082.1:0-5447 GCA_034666885.1 Chloroflexota bacterium | reverse complement strand
CGGGCTCCCCCGCAGCCGCCTCGGACGAACGCCTGCGGCGGATCCTGTTCGACGTCCCGGTCACCGTCGGGCGGAGCGGCCTGATCCTCGTCCTGACCGGCACGCCCGGCACGGCCAGCGTCGTTGCCCAGGCGATCGATGAATCGACCCTGCGAGAGCAGGAAGGCACCCTGGCGGGTGACAATACCCTCCTCGTCCTGTTCGCCGACGAGCCGCGCCTCGAGCGCTGGCTGGAGCGATTCCGTTCGATCCAGGATTCCATCGCCGGCTCCGTCCCCGTCTGATCCCGGAGGTTCTGAACAACTCGCATGAAGAAGGTCGTCCTCGCGTATTCGGGCGGACTCGATACGTCCGTCGCCGTCGCCTGGCTCAAGGAGCAGTACGACGCAGAGGTGGTCACGCTCACCGTCGACCTCGGCGGCGGGTCACTGCGTCAGGGGGTCGAGCAGCGCGCGATGTCCGCCGGCGCCTCACGTGCCTACGTGGTCGATGGCCGCGAGCGCTTCATCACCGATTACGTCTGGCCGCACCTCCAGGCGAATGCCCTCTATCAGGGCGCGTACCCGCTGGCCACCGCACTCGCCCGGCCGCTCATCGCGCAGCTGCTCGTCGAGGTCGCCAAGCGCGAGGGTGCCGACGCCGTCGCCCACGGTTGCACGGGCAAGGGCAACGACCAGGTCCGCTTCGACGTCGCGACCCACGCCCTCGATCCGGGGCTCGAGGTCATCGCGCCCATGCGCGTCGGGATGGGCCTCACGCGCGACCAGGAGATCGACTACGCGAACGAGCGCGGGATCGAGATCCCGATCACGAAGGCTTCGCCGTACTCGATCGACGTGAACCTGTGGGGTCGGTCGTGCGAGACGGGCGTGCTGGAGGACCCGTGGGTCACCCCGCCGCCGGATGCCTACGAGTGGACGGTCGCCCCGTCCGAAGCGCCAACCCCGGTCGAGGTCACGATCGAGTTCGAGGGCGGCGTCCCGGTAGCGGTCGATGGGGAGCGGCTACCGCCGGTCTCGCTCGTTGAGCGCCTGCACGATCTCGGGGGGAAGCATGGCGTCGGTCGGATCGACCACGTCGAGGATCGCCTGGTCGGCATCAAGAGCCGGGAGATCTACGAGACGCCGGCCGCGACCATCCTGCACGCCGCGCACCGCGCGCTCGAGGGGCTGACCCTGTCGCGCGACACGCTGCGGTTCAACCGGTTCGTGGCCGACGAGATGGCCCGCCTCATCTACGACGGGCTGTGGTTCAGCGCGCTGTCCCGCGACCTGCGCTCGTACATCGCCTCGTCCCAGCGGGTCGTTTCAGGCGAAGTCCGGGTGCGGCTGGACCACGGGCAGGCCGTCGTCGCCGGGCGCCGCTCCCCGTTGTCGCTGTACGACAAGAGCCTCGCCACGTACGACACGGGAGACGCGTTCGATCACGCGTCGGCGGTCGGGTTCATCGAGATCTTCGGGCTGCCGCTGCGGGTCGAGGCGGCCCGCCATGGCGCGGTCGGCGCACGACACGGCGCGGCCTGGACGTGGACCGACCCGCTGCTCGAAGCGCTGCCGACGTCGGTCACCGACCCGGAGCCGGCCGCCGTCTAGCGGCGCCGCTGCCGCCGGCCGCCGTCTAACCCGGCGGGTTGGCGCGAGCCGACGAGCCCCGCCGCCCCGGCCCGGAGGAGGCCGACCAGGACGGCGGAACCGTCGGGGGATCGAGGAGACCCGCGCCACCGCCCCTAGGGACGGGTCGGCGCCGGCACCGCGACCCCATGCTCGGCGCCGACCAGCCGCCCGTCGGCGGCCAGGCGGCGGTAGATGTCCGCCGTCGCGGCGATCGCGTCGCGGAACGGCGTGACCGGCACGTCGCCGAGCTCGGCCAGCCGGTCGTGGGCGATGTCCGCCGGGAACGGCAGCTCCGTCGGGGCGACCGTGATCAGGCCGGCGGCCCCGGGGACGGCGGCCTCGATCGCGTCGACCCATTCGTCGAGGCTCACCTGGCTCCCGCCGAGGTTGTAGATGCGCGGCCCATCGGGGGCGCTCCGGCTCGCGAGGATGAGCGTCTGAGCGACATCCTCGGCGTACTGGAACAGCGTCCGTCCACCGAAGCCGATCTGGAATGGGACGCCCAGCACAGCCGCGGCGATGGCAGCGGTCGGGCTGCTCGTCATGCCCTGGTCGCGGCCGGCGCCGTACACCGTCATCGGGCGGAGGCCGACGCTCGGTACGCCCGAATCGGCCCAGTAGATCCGCGCCGAGCCTTCATTGGCGAGCTTGTAGACGCCGTAGTGGTTGCCCGGGTGCGCCTCGGCGTCCTCCTCGAGACGGCCGCTGCCCGGGTCGACGTCGGTTGGCGAGTACATCCCGATCGAGCCCGTGTAAACGACCGGCGCCATGCCGGCTCCTCGGCGCTTGACGGCCTCGAACACGTTTACCGTGCCCGTCACGTTGACGGCGGCACCACGCGGCGGGTCGGCCCGGCTGAACGGCACCTGCAGGGCCGCGAGATGGATGACGTTGGTGATGGCGTGCTCCTCGAGCGCCCGCTCCAGCGCCTCGAGGTCGGTGATGTCGCCGGCGACGAACTCGACCCGGGCGAGCTCGTCCGGTTCGACGATGACGGCGATCCTGCGCGGGTCGCGGCCCAGGTCGAAGGCGACGACCGGCACGCCTTCGCGCACCAGTTGGCGGACTGTCCAGGCACCGATGCAGCCCAGGGCGCCCGTCACGAGGAAGCGCTCGTCGTCCCGGACCGACCCCCCGGTCACGCCGCGGTCTCCGACGCGGCCTCGAGCCGGCACACGTTCTCCAGGATCCCGATGCCCTCGATCTCCACCGACACCCGGTCCCCCTCCCCGAGGAAGCGCGGCGGTTTGCGGAACGCGCCGACTCCCGATGGCGTGCCCGTCGCCACGATGTCGCCCGGCTCCAGGGTGAACGCCATCGAACAGTGGCTGATGATCTCGGCCACCGAGAAGTACATCTGCGACGTACGGGCGTCTTGTACCACCTCGCCGTCGACCGAACAGCGGATGGCGAGGTCCTGGGGGTCACCCAGCTCGTCGGCGGTCACGAGGACGGGACCCATCGGACAGAACGTGTCGAGCGACTTGCCGCGGGCCCACTGCCCGTCGCCGAACTGCAGGTCGCGCGCGGAGACGTCGTTGAGGCACGTGTAGCCGAGGACATGGTCGAGGGCGTCGGCCACGGCGACCCGGCGGGTCCGGCGGCCGATCACGACCGCGAGCTCCGCCTCGTAGTCGACCTGGGTCGTGAGCCCCGGGTCCCAGCGGATCTCCGCGCCCGGCCCGACGACCGAGCTCGACCACTTCGAGAAGATCAGCGGCGCGGCTGGCGGCTCGACGCCTTCCTCCTCGGCGTGCTCGCGGTAGTTCCGGCCGATCGCCACGACCTTGCCGGGGCGCGGGACGGGCGCCAGGAGGTCGGCGTCGGCGATCGGCTGGCCGAACTCGCCGATCCGGGCCCTGGCGGCGGCTTCCCGCAGGGCGATGAGGCCATCGGGGCCGGCCGCGAGCAGGTCGGCTATCGTGCGAGGACCGTCCGCGAGCACCGTGGCGGCCGGCAACCAGTGACCGGCTTCGACGATCCCGAGGACCTCGCCGGAGTCGGACCGGCTCGACAGCAGACGCACGATGGCTCCCGTGGTTCGTTCAGTATTCTGTCCGATGGACCGAGGACTGGACGATACGCTACGCTCATCGGCGGCGTCAACCTCGACGGCCACCAGACGGGAAGGATCCCATGCCGTTCGACGCCAGCGCGCGCGTCCCACTCGGCCGAACTGGCCTCGCGGTCACCCGGTTGGGTTTCGGGGGCGCTTCGATCGGCGGGCTGTTCTCGGCCGTTCCCGATGACGAGGCGATCGAGGCCGTCCGCCACGCCTGGGACGTCGGCATCCGCTCGTTCGACACCGCGCCGCTCTACGGGTACGGCGCATCCGAGCGCCGCGTCGGGGCGGCGCTGCGCGACCGGCCGCGCGACGCGTTCGTCCTGTCGACCAAGGTCGGGCGGCTCGTCCGCGACCCGGACGCGATCGAGCCGGGCGCGGACATCGATCGACAGGCGCTCGATGGGCGCGAGGACGCGTTCTACGTCCGCGACCGGCCGGTCAGGATCGTCTTCGACTACAGCGCCGACGGCGTGCGCCGCTCCCTGGAGGAGAGCCTGGAGCGGCTTGGCCTTGACCGGGTCGACATCGCGCTCATCCACGACCCGGACGAGCACTGGCAGGCGGCCATCGACGACGCCTGGCCGGCGCTCGAGCGCCTGCGCGGGGAGGGCGTCATCGGCGCGGTCGGGGCGGGGATGAACCAGTCGGCGATGCTGGCTCGGTTCGCTCGAGAGACCGACATGGACGTCTTCCTGCTCGCTGGTCGCTACACGCTCCTCGACCATGGGGCCCTCGACGAGCTGCTGCCGCTGTGCCTGGACCGTGGCATCGCGGTGCTGGTCGGCGGGGTCATGAACAGCGGCGTCCTGGCCGATCCGCGGCCGGGTAGCCGGTTCGACTATGCGCCGGCGTCGGAGGAGGTCGTCGAGCGCGCGCGGCGCCTCGGCGAGGTCTGCGCCCGTCACGACGTGCCGCTCCGGGCCGCCGCCATGCAGTTCCCGCTCGCCCATCCAGCGGTCGTCTCGCTCGTCGCCGGCGTCCGGACGCCGTCCCACCTCGACGATTACCCCGCGATGCTCGGGCGGGCGATCCCGGCCGCGCTGTGGGACGAGTTGCGGGCCGAGGGCCTCCTCCCGGCCGACGCACCGGTGCCGGCCTGATCATCGTGATCGTCGACGCGCACCACCACCTCTGGGATCCGGCGACAGCGGACTATCCGTGGCTGACCGACGACCTCGCCGTCATCCGCCGGCGCTTCACCCCGGACGACCTCGCCCCGCTGCTGGCGGAGGCCGGGGTCGATGCCACCGTCCTCGTCCAGACCCGATCCAGCCTCGCGGAGACGGCCGAGTTCCTCGCCGTCGCGGACGCCGCGCCGTTCATCCGCGGGGTCGTCGGCTGGGTGGACCTCACGGATCCGGCCGTCGGCGAGACCATCGCCGCGTTGCGGGCCGGGACCGGGGGCGAGCGGCTGGTCGGCATCCGCCATCAGGCTCACGACGAGGCGGATGCCGCGTGGCTCGTGCGTGACGACATCGTCCGGGGCATCCGCGCGGTCGGCGCGGCAGGACACGCCTTCGACCTCCTCGTGCGACCCCGTGAGCTTCCCGCGGCGTTGCAGCTCACCAGCGACCTGCCGGAGGTGCGCTTTGTCATCGACCATCTGGCCAAGCCGCCCATCGCCACCGGCGACTTGGAGCCGTTGCGCGGCTTCATGCGCCCGTTCGCCGAGCTGGACCACGTGGCGTGCAAGGTGTCCGGCCTCGTCACGGAGGCCGCCTGGTCGTCATGGACGCCCGCCGACCTGCAGCCCTACGTCGATCACGCGC
>JAXDKY010000081.1:0-6779 GCA_034666885.1 Chloroflexota bacterium | reverse complement strand
AGCGGGTCCCCGGCGGGGGCGGAGCGGCCGGAACCGCGCGATCCGCCGCGCGACCGGACCGTCGTCTGGATGGAGGCCGGGATGGCCGGGGTGGCCCCGCTGGTCGGAGCGGCGATCCGGCCCGTCGGCTCGAGGCCGGACGGCAGCGGCTCGAGCGCGGCCACGGCGGCGACCTCACGTCGCTCGAAATCCTTCCCGCACCACGCGCACAGCGACCAGTCGAGGCCGACGAGCCGCGAGCAGTTCGGGCAGACGCGGTTGAGCCGGGTCCGGCACGACGGACAGATGATCCATTCGTCGTCGACGCGTCGCTCGCAGGTCGGGCAGTGGCGGATCGCCTCGACCTCGGCCAGCAGCGCTTCCTCCGCCAGGTTGCGCTCCCAGACTTCGCCGATCTTCTCGTGGGGGCGGACGATCTTGTAGACCCAGACCGCGAGGATGAAGAAGAACGGGGTGAACAGGATGATCCCGGCCGCGACGAGGTAGGGCAGGATCGCGTTGTCGGACCGTTGCTGCATGTCGCGGAACGCCCAGTACGCCGTCGCGATCCAGAGCACCGCGATGTACAGAAAGATCAGCCGCGCGCCGATCTGGACGACGGGGCTCGCGATGATCCCGCCGATCGTATCGCCGATGCCTGCAAGGATCTGTTCCATGCCCTGACGGGGCCTCCGTAACCGGTTGTCGTGGGTCGCGCTGGCGCTCGAAAGCGCTCAGTTCGACGTTGCGCGGCAGTGTAGCAGGGGACTCCGACGACCCACGCGGGACGCGTTGGGGACGGCCGCCGGGGTCAGACGAGTCGATCCTCGCGGTCGTGACGGTCCGCCGCCAGCGCGATGATCCCCGCCACCAGCAGGATGATCGCGCCGACGCCGACCACCAGCACGCCGGGTCCGGTGCCCGGCAGGTAGAACAGGTACGGCCACACCAGGCCGAACAGCAGTGCCCCGAGCGCGACGCCCGGCACGCCGACGCGGACCCACAACGGGATCGGGTTGCGGACCAGGGCCAGGCCGAGGATGGCCAGGAGCCCGAGGACCACGAGCAGGTGAAACGGGCCGGCGAGGCCCCAGCGATCGAAATACCCGACGCCGGAACCACCGATGACGCTGATGCCCCACGGGAGGACGAAGCCGACGGCCGCCATGGCCGATCCCGCGACCGCGAGCCAGCCGACGAACTCGGGCAGTCGCGCCGCGTCGACGAGCGCCCCGGCAGAGGTATTCGATGAGGCCCCGGCGTCGGGCGGCGCGTCGTCGGTCCCGGGGTGACCAGCCCACGCCCGAGCGTGGGCGGGAGGGCCTGCCGGGATCACCGGGATCACGGGCGGGACGTAGGCGCCGGGCGCATCAGCGAAGGAGGAGCGGGCATACGCCGGCGGCGCCCCGTTCTGCGGGATCTCGATGGTCGGTGCAGGCGAGGCCGCGAACGGGGTGGCGGGCCGTTCCGCCGGCCATTGCGGCTCAGGGTCGATGTCGATGTCGACGTCGGCGGTCGGCTGGACCTCGTCCCAGCCGGAGCTCCCGAGCTCGTACGGCATCGCGGCGGTCGCGGCGGTCGGGGGCGTGGCGTGACCGGGCACGTCGACCAGCACGGAAGGGGTTGCCGGCATCGACGGGGCGGGCATCGCCTCGAACGTGGCCTCGGCAGTCACAGCCTGCGGCGCGGGTGCCGGCGGCGCGGTGGCGACCGAGGACGCTGCGGCGGGGGTCGCGTCGGCCGTCGTCGCTCGTGCACCGCGCGCGGCGCGCTTCGGGGCTCGTTGCACGGCCACGGGGCGGC
The DNA here is from genome assembly GCA_034666885.1 of Chloroflexota bacterium. GTDB lineage: Bacteria > Chloroflexota > Limnocylindria > Limnocylindrales > CSP1-4 > SPCO01. The sequence continues at coordinate 4,997 of JAXDKY010000081.1, read as the reverse complement.
GGGCGGCTCCGACGACCGACGCCAGTAGCTCCCCGCACGCAGGGCAGGACAGCCGCCCGTACGGCACGGCAGCGCCACAGGTTCCGCAGACGATCGACTGCGAGGACATCTATCACCTCGTGTCCGGGTCGACCCCTCGGGGCCGAAGGTCGCCCAGCGTGCCAGAGTCGGCGGCACCATTCCAGTGCCCCTCTGGGTCATACGTCGTTGACCCGAACGTCCCTGTCAGGTCGACCGTCCAAACGGCGCCCCGCCAGGCCGACGCGACGCCGATCAGCGCCAGGCCGCCGCCGAACAGGGCGACCAGCCCTGCGACGAGCAGGAGCACGACGACCGCCCCGTCGTCGAACGACATCGCCGCCCGGAGCGCCTCCCACACGACCGAAGTCGCCAGCGCGGCTGCGAGCAGCGCGAGCGCGACCGGCACCAACGGGATGAGGGCCAGTGCGGCGCAGCGCGCCGGCGCTCGGAGCAGCCGAACGACAGCGGCGCGCAGCGCGACCGGGACCCGTTCGCCGGACAGGATCACCCGGCGCGCGGCGAGGCCCCCGACGGTCTCGCTCAGCAACCAGGCGCCGATCACGATCGCGACCGCGTCGCTGGCCCCGCCGACCACGCGAGCGACCAGCGGCACGGCCACGTCGGATGGCACCGTGAGCTCGCGATAGGCCACGCTCACGATGCGGATCGCGCCCCACGACAGGGCGAGCAGCAGGGGCAGGCTTGCGAGGAGCCGGACGGTCAGCACGCGCCAGGCCGGATGGGCCGAAGGGTGGATACCCGCCGCGGGCTCGCCGGCACCCCAGGCCTCGTCATCGGCAGCGACCCGGCGAACGAGCTCGGACTCGGCGGCCGCGGCCATCAGCCCGCCACCGACCACCCAGCCGAGCAGGCCGACCGCGACCGCCGCCGCCAGGAGCGCGATCGATGGCGTCAGCCCGTGGAACACGAATGTCGAGAGCAGCGGCGTGAGGACGTTGCCTACCCCGACCGCGCTCGGCAGCACGACGATCGGGGCCAGCACGACCAGGAACCCGCCCCGCAGCAGGAACGACGCGAGGGCCAGTGGCCACGTGGCGGGCCGGCTGAGGGTCGCGAGGAGCGAGGCGATCAGGGTCGCCCCGACGGTCACGGCGAGGGGCTGGCCGACGGGGCGGGCGACCCGAGATTCGGTTCCGGTGCGAGCTCGCGGAGCCGCTGCAGGGCGGCATCGACCTTGGCCCGTTCCTCGCCGTAGCGGGCGAAGTCGCCGTCGGCCAGGGCGGCCTGCGCAAGCTGGTTGTGTCGGTAGGCGTAGTCGATCAGGCCGGGGACGTCGGACGGCAACGGGTCGCCGGGGGCGACCGTCGGCGTCGGACCGGCGCTCGGTGTCGGAGTCGTGCCGGGCGCCGGGGTCGGCGTCGGGGTCGGGGGCCCGCTCGGCACAGGTCCGCCACTGTCCTCCGCCTGGAGCAGGAGATCCAGGGCCTCCGCCAGGGTCTTGCCCCAGACGACCTCGCGCGGTGAGGCCACGATGATCCGCTGGAACTCGGGGAAGGCCGATTGCTGCGACTGCAGGTAGACGGGCTGGAGGTAGATGAGCGAATCCTTCACCGGGACCACGATGAGATTGCCCTGGATGACCGTGCTGCCGCCCTGGCTCCACAGCGTGAATTGCTGGCTGATCTGCGGATCCTGGACGATGCGCGCCTCGATCTGGGCCGGCCCGAAGATCGTCGTGTCGGCCGGGAAGCGGTACACCCGGGTGGCGCCGTAGTTGGGCGCGTCCTGGCGCGCAGCGACCCACGCGATCATGTTGGGACGGAGGAGCGGGACCATCGGCTGGAGGAGCAGAAACTCTGCTTCCGGCTCGCCGGGCATGCGCATGACCACGTAGTACGCCTCGGACGGGAGCGACTGGGTGCTGCCCTTCGCCTCCGGGACCGTCCACAGGTCGTCGCTCTGGAAGAAGCGCTGTGGATCGCGAACGTGGTACCGCCCGAAGATCCGCGTCTGCACGTTGAACAGCTCCTCGGGGACGCGCAGGTGCGGCCGCAGGTCGGCCGGCATATCGGACAGCGGCTTGAACATCGTCGGGAACACGCCGGCGTACGCCCGGATGAGCGGGTCCTTCTCGTCGGCGATGTAGAACTGCATCGTCCCGTCGTAGGCGTCCATCGTGACCTTGACGCTGTTGCGGATGTAATTGAAGGAGTCCCCGAGCGCCGTCGTGGGCAGCGAGGCCGTCGGGTCGAACGGCTGGGCGTGCGGGAAGCGATCCGAGACCGTGTACGCGTCCTGGACGTAGGTCAGCTTCCCGTCGTCGCGGATCACGAGGTAGGGATCCTTGTCGTAGCGCAGGAACGGGGCGATGTGCTGCAGGCGGTCGCTCAACGAGCGATGGAACAAGAGCTGGCTCTGATCCGTGACCTGGTTGCTGATGAGCAGGTCCAGGTCGCGGAAGCGCAGCGCGAACAGCAGTCGCGGCAGGGTCGTGTCGAGGCGGATGCCGGTCGTGCCACTCCAGCGCGTCTTCGTGCCCGGATCCGCGCCACCCTCGCCCTCGCCGGTCGGATAGTCGAACTCGTCCTGGAGCGCGCCGGTGACCACGTATTCGGTGGGCTTCTCGCCGAAGTAGATGCGCGGCTCGCTGATCTCGGGCGCGCCGTCGCTGGAGATCGGCGGCAGGTTGCGGATGAAGAGCTTGGGCTGGCCCTCGTTGGCGACCTCGTTGACGGGGACCATCGCCGCCCCCATCCCGTGGGTGTAGACGATGTGCTGGTTGACGAACCCGGCGGCACCCGGGTTCTGGGTCAGGTCCAGCTCGCGGGCGGACAACATGACCTGGCGCTGGACGTCGTTGATGATGTAGCGGTCGGTGTCGACGTCGTAGAAGTCGTAGTAGCGGCGGACGCGCTGCAGCTGGTCGAGCGCATCGCCGAGGGGCCGGTAATCCCACAGCCTGGCGTTGCGGAACGTGGCGTCCTCTTCCTGGATCGCGGCCCGGGTCAGCACTTCCTCGCCCTGGAACGGCCGGTCTTCCCAGCCGTCGATCCCGTAGGCGAGGCGGGTCATCGCGATGTTGTTCCCGATGTATTGCTGTTCCTGCGCGAACTGGTTCGGGTTGACGGTCAACGTCTGGACCGCCTCGGGGTAGAGCCGGCCGATGATCAGGGACGCCAGCAGCCACACGCCGATCGTCAGGCCGAGTGGCCAGAGCATCCGGGTGAAGGCGCCACCCACGAGCACGGCTCCGGCCAGCCCGGACAGGACCGTGAGCACGTCGTAGGCGAGGAACTGCGCGTTCTGGTCGGTGAAGCTGACACCGGTCGCGATGCCGCGCGTGCTGTAGACGAGCTCGTATTTGTCGAGCTGGTAGCCGAACGCGACCGACAGCAGGAACAGCCCGCCGAGGACGGCCAGGTGCACCCGGACCGGTGTCGTGAACACCAGGCTGCCGCGTGACGCACCGACGAGGTACCGCGCGAAGGCCAGCAGGAGCGCGGCGATCACGATCCCGTTGAAGAGGCCCTGGGCAAGGCGTAGGAACGGCAGTTCGAACAGGAAGAAGCTGATGTCCTTCCCGAACACGGGGTCCGTGACCGCCTTCGCCGTGTCGGGCGAGAACGGGACGCGGTTGACCCACAGGAGGACCGTCTCCCAGACGCTGGCGAGCGACCCGCCGATCGTCAGCGAGACCAGCGCGGCGACCGCGACCAGCGCGACGCCGGCGATCGGCGTGAGATCCGGGATGTCACCCGCATCGAAGGTCGGTGGCCGCGGGCCCTGCGGATCCCGGCGCGTTCCCGGGCCCCGATTCGGGTCCGATCCCCCGGCGGCCTCGTTGATGCGATCAATGAACGAGCGGAACGACCCACCCGGCCGGGTCTCGTCCGGCGCCGGCATGAGCCGGCCGGCCAGGTAAAGGTTCCCGAGCAGGATCGCGAGCGACCCGACCAGGCCGGCGAGGAGCAGCCCGAACTGTGCCCCCAGCCGAGTCCAGAACACGCCATCGAAGCCGACGCTGCGGTACCACAGCGCGTCCGTCCACAGATCCAGGCCGAAGCCGAACAGCACGACCAGAGCGAGGACGATGAACCCGGCGATCCACCACCGGATCCGCCGGCGTCGACCGCCGCCACGCTGGTCGCTCACGACGCGGGGCCGGCGCGGCGGGCTCGGCTCGCGGGGCGGTGACGGCCGGTCGTCCGGGCCGTTCCCGTCGCCGGGATCGCCATCGCCGTTGGGGGGATGACCCTCGCCGCGGGCCTTCCGTCGGCGCGGCGCCCCGGCGTCCGGATCCTCACCGCGCGCAAGGGCCTCGCGACGGCGAAGATCCTCCAGGAAGTCGTCGAACAGGTCCCTCATCTGCGCTGAGTCTAGCCGCTGGGCCCGTCGACCCACGCCGACCTGCGCGTCAAGGTCGAGCGAGGCCCTCCACGGCCCGCCGGAAGCCCGCCAGCACCGTCTCCGCCAGCTCGTTCGGTCGCATCGCAGCGGCACGCGCCGGTTCGAATCGAAAGGCGGCCCGGATCGCGAGGGGCGCCCGCCAGGGGCGGCTGTCGTCGGCCGGTGGGACCAGCCCGGCCACGCGCAGCTGGAGACGGCCGGCGTCCTCGAGGATCAGGCCCGACAGCGCCCCGGCCAACGCCGGCCCGAGCCGTCCGAGCGGGGGATCGGGCGGCGGACCCGCCGACGGCGCGACGTCGCGGAAGCTGACCACCCCCTCGTCGTCGGCCACCCACATGAGGGTCAGCCACCAGCCGTCGGGAGCGTCCGAGGGTCGCGCCATGCCGGCCCGGTAGGTGCGCTCGCCGACGCGGATCTCCTGCTCGCGCAGGAATGACGGACCGGGCGGCGGAAGTCGTTCGGGCAGGCGTGCGCGGTCGGAGGGGTCGGAGGGGTCGGGCACGGCCGCAAGGATACGGCCGGGTCGGTCAGGCGGGCGGTGCGGCCTCGTCGGTGGCCGCGGAGGCGTCGGACGCCGCGGCGGCGGCCGCATCGGGCACGACCGGCGC
>JAXDKY010000080.1:0-13660 GCA_034666885.1 Chloroflexota bacterium | reverse complement strand
CCGGTCGTGGTGCCGGCCGTCGCGAGCGCGGTCTTGTGGATCTGGCTGCTCAACCCGACCTACGGCCTCGTGAATCAGACGCTCGGCGTCGTCGGGATCGACGGCCCGAAGTGGTTCTACAACGCCGACTGGGCGAAGCCGGGCCTCGTTCTCATGGCGGTGTGGGCGGTCGGCGACGTCATCATCATCTACCTGGGTGCCCTGCAAGGCGTGCCGCGTGACCTGTACGACGCGGCCGAAGTCGATGGCGCGGGCATCCTCGGCAAGGTCCGCAATGTGACCATCCCGATGATCAGTCCAGCGATCCTGTTCAACCTGATCACTGGGGCGATCGGCGCCTTCCAGTACTTCACCCAGGCCTATGTCGTCAGCGAGGGCACGGTCGGGCGTGGCAGTGGCGCCGTCGGCGGGACGCAGAATTCGTTGCTGTTCTACGGCCTGTCGATCTACAACCAGGCCTTCCGCTATTTCCAGCTGGGCTACGCATCGGCCATGGCCTGGATCCTGTTGTTGATCATCCTCGCGACGACGATCGTGCTCTTGTGGGTCTCACGTCGACGCGTGTATTACGCGGGTGAGCGCTGATGGCCGCCGCGGTCGAGCCCGCCTCGGTCGCGGTCAGGCGACGCGTCCGCATCGATCGCACCCATGCCGCGACCTACGTCGCCCTCGTCGGCTTGTCGGTCACGTTCCTGGCCCCCCTCATCTGGATGCTGTCGACCTCGCTCAAGACCGGGCCGCAGGCCGTGGCGACCCCGCCCGTGTGGGTTCCGCAGCCGATCGTGTGGGGCAACTACCCGGACGCGCTCACGCGGATCGACTTCCCGAACGCGCTGCGCAACAGCCTCCTGTATGCGATCCCGGCCGTCGTCGGGACGGTCATCTCGTGCAGCCTTGTCGCCTACGGGTTCGCCCGCGTTCGATGGCCGGGTCGCGACATCACGTTCCTCATCCTGCTGGCGACGATGATGCTGCCCACGCAGGTCACGTTCATCCCGCTGTACGTGACGTTCAGCAAGCTCGGCTGGATCGGGACCTACCTGCCCTTGCTCATCCCGACCTTCCTCGGGAATCCGTTCTTCATCTTCCTGCTGCGCCAGTTCTTCCGGTCGATCCCGGACGAGCTTTCGGATGCGGCCCGGATCGACGGCGCGAGCGAGCTGCGGATCTTGTGGCGGGTCATCATCCCGCTGTCATGGCCGGCACTCATCACCGTCGCGCTGTTCACGTTCATCGACAAATGGGGCGATTTCTTCGGTCCGTTGATCTACCTCAGGAACCCGGATCTCTATCCGTTGTCGATCGCGCTCCAGAGCTTCCAGTCCAGCCACAAGACGGAGTGGCCACTGGTGATGGCGGCCGCCGCCGTCATCGCCTTGCCGCTCGTCGTGATCTATTTCCTCGCCCAGAAGAAGTTCGTCGAGGGCATCACGTTCAGCGGCTTGAAAGGATGAAGGAGGAGGAGCCCGGTCCGCGGACCCGCCGTTGCATCAAGGAACTGTCGACCGATGTGTGGAGGAACCCATCCCGATGAGATCGTTCAAGCTCCGAGTGGCCGCCGCGTTCGCGGTCATCGTCCTCGTCGTCGCGGCCTGCGGGTCGCCGACGTCCTCACCCAGCGCCACGCCGGCGGCGAATCCGTCAGCCGCGACGTCGGGCGCCCCCGCTTCGGCCCCGGCCACGACGGCCAACCTCGTCCTGCGCTATTGCTGGTCGGGCGAAGGCGAAGTCAAGGCCATGGAATCCATCATCCAGGACTGGAACGCCGCGAACCCGGACATCCAGGTCCGAGGCATCAGCGGCAGCATCAACGTCGAAGAGATCGCCGCGTCGGTCGCCGGCGGAGCGCCGCCCGACATGGTCATCGCCTGCAACAACCAGATGATCCCGGGCTTTGCGGCCGAGGGCGTCATCGAGCCGATGGACGCCCTGCTGACCCAGATCAACGCGGACACCTCGAACATCATCCCGGCGTCGCTCGAGTGGGTGAAGTTCAAGGGGACTGTCTACGGCCTGCCCTTCCTGCAGGACGTGTGGGGCTTCATGTGGAACACCGACGCCTTCACCGAGGCGGGCCTCGACCCGACCAAGCCGCCGACCACCCTTGAGGAGCTGGAGACCTACAACAAGGCGCTCACCAAGGTCGCCGCTGACGGGACGGTCGAGCGAGCGGGTTTCATCCCCTACTACCCGGGCAAGAACTTCAACGAGATCAGCCACTTGTTCGGTTGCGAGTACTACGACGCGCCGACCAACAAGCTGACCGTCAACAGCGACGCCTGCGTCCAGTTCTTCGACTGGTACAAGGCGTACGCCCAGAAATACGACAAGGACGGCAAGATCACCGACCTCATCGCCAGCAAGGGCAGTGAGGACGAGGACCTGTTCTACACGGGCAAGGTGGCCATGGGAATCTTCGGGGAGTGGGTGCCCGGCGCGGCTTACGCGCCGACGTTCGCCCCGAACCTGAAGTACGACTCGGCGCCGATCCCGGCCAAGGTCGCCGAGTTCTTCGGCGGCGGCTTCATCAACGGCAATGCGTTCTTCATCCCGAAGGGCTCGACGGACCCGGTCGCAGCGGCCAAGTTCGGCATGTACCTCATGACCGACCCGCCCTCCAAGAAGATGGCGCTCCAGAACGCGAGCGTTCCGCAGCTCGTCTCGCTCACTACGGATCCCGAGCTGACCGCGATCCCCCATTTCAAGGCGTTCCTCGACATCGCCAACAACAAGAACACCTGGTCCAATCCCATGATCTCGGTCTGGGCGGAGCTGAGCGACTCGCTCGATGCGGCGCTCGATCAGGTGATCAATGGCGGCGCCGACTCCAAGACGGTGCTGGACGCCGTCGTCACCCAGTTGCAGCCCAAGCTCGACGAGGCCGGCGGCTGACGCCGTCCGGCCCGCCGGCGCCCGCCGGCAGCGAGCCCGGCCGCGGACGGCGATCGATCGCAGGCTGGTGGTCCCAACCACACGGCCTGCGCATCGGCGGCCACCGCGGCGCGGCCGCGCTCGCCCCGGAGAACACGCTGGCGGCTATCCGCATCGCGGAGGCCGCCGGCGCCGACTACGTCGAGCTCGACGTCCATCGCGCCGCGGACGACGAGCTCGTCGTCATCCACGACGAGGTCCTCGAGCGGACGACCGACGGCTCCGGGCCGATCGCCGAGCTCGACGCCGGGCGGCTCGCCGCGCTGGACGCAGGTTCGTGGTTCGGGTCGGCATTCGCGGGTGAGCGGGTCCCGCGGCTGGCCGAGGTGCTCAGCTGGCTGGCCGAGGGTCGGCCCGGACGAACACTGCCGCTCGCGGCCGTGATCGAGGCCAAGGGCCCCGGGACCGGCGCGCCACTCGCCGAAGCCATCCAGGCAGCAGGTCTCGCGGACCTTGTCGCGGTCTGTGCCTTTGACCCAAAGGAGCTGCGGGCCGCGGCGGCGGTCGTGCCGACCGTCGTAAGGATGCTCATCGTCGACCGCGACCGCCCCGATGACGACCCGATCGTCCTGGCCGCCGCCTGCCACGCGACCATCGTCAACGTCCCGTGGACCTGGCTCGAGCGGTCCGACGTGGACCGTCTGCACGCGTCCGGGCTGCTGGTCGCCGGCGGAACGGCAGACACGCCCGATGCCATCGACCGATGCCTCAGACTCGGCCTGGACGCGGTCGACTCGAATGACCCCGCCCTGGCCGTGCGCTCCCGCCGGCTCGCGCTCGAGCGACGCGCCGCGGAGGACGCCTGACGTGCGATTGACCGAGCGGATCCTTCTGATCGGCAGCGGCGAGCCCGACTGGGCGCCGACCGATCCGCTCGATTCGCAGGTCTACCTCGTCGAGACGCCGGACGGCCATGTCCTCGTGGACGCCGGTGCCGGGGCGAGCGTGCCCGCGATGGTCGAGGCGGCCCGGCGCGACGGGGTCGACCCTGATCGTGTCGCCTGGGTCCTGCTGACCCACGGGCACGCCGACCATGCCGGCGGCGCCGCGGCATGGCGCCGTGCGCTGCCGAGCGTCCAGATCGCGGCCGCCCCCGAGGTGGCCCGCTGGCTGGCGGCCGGCGACGAGACGGCCACGAGCGTGGACCGGGCGCGACGAGCCGGGATCTATCCGTCGACCTACCGCCTCGAGGCCTGCGAACCCGACCGCGAGCTGGTCGCCGAAACCCCGTTCGTCGTCGGCGACGTGACCTTCCAGGTCGTGCCGACCCCGGGCCACGCGGCGGGCCACCTGTCATTCCTCACCGTGTTGGACGGCGTCCGGACCCTGTTCTCCGGCGACGCGCTGTTCCCGCAAGGCCGGATCCTTCTCCAGGACACCTGGGACTGCGACCTGCACGATGCCCTGCGCAGCGTCGAGCGCCTGGCCGCCCTGCTTCCGGACCGGCTGCTCGCCGGGCACCTCGGGCCGGTCCTTCGCGACGCGCAGCCGCACCTCGATGCCGCCATGGCGCGGATCGCGCGGATGCTGCTGCCGGACTCGCTGTCGTGACCGCCCGACCGGCCGGACGTAACACCCTGAGCCCGGCCGAGCTTGACGAGCTCCTGGCGCGGCCGATCGTGGGTCGGTTGGCGACGGTCCGGGCCGACGGCTGGCCCTCGGTCGTGCCGGTGTGGGTCGAGTGGGACGGGACCGTGGCATGGGTGATCGCCCGCGCTGCATCCCGGTACGTCGAGGACATCCGGCGCGAACCGCGCGTCTGCCTGTCCGTCGTCGACGACGCGGATCCCGACCGGCGGGTGCAGCTCTTCGCCCGGGCCACGATCGCGGCCGAGGCCGCGCCGCTGGCCGACTCCACCCTGGCCATGGCACGCCGCATGGCTGAGCGCTACGAGGGCCGGGCCGGCCTCGACTACATCGAGCGCTCGCGCGCGTGGCCGCGCATCATCATCCGGCTCCAGCCCGAGCGCGTCGTGTCCTGGACGTCGCCCGACTGGCACGCCCGCTATCGTTCGGCGGACGAACCCCGACCGACGGACCCACCGACCCACCCATCCGAGGAGCCCCGGCCGTGACCTTCGACCCGAACGCCATCCGTTCCCAGTTCCCCGCGCTGAGCGTCGAGATCGGCGGTCGCCCGGTCGCCTACTTCGACGGCCCAGGCGGCACCCAGGTCCCGCAGCGGGTCATCGACGCCGTCGTCGGCTACTACCGCGACGCCAACGCTAACGATGGCGGCGCGTTCCTGACGAGCGAGCGGAGCGACGCCCGGGTCGCGGACGCCCACGCCGCCGTCGCCGACCTGTACGGTGCCGAGCCGGACGAGATCAAATTCGGCGCCAACATGACCACGCTCACCTTCCACGTCAGTCGGTCCATCGGCGCGACGCTGGCGCCCGGTGACCAGATCATCGTCACGACCCTGGACCACGAGGCCAACGTCTCGACGTGGCGCGCGATGGCGGCCGACCGGGGGCTCGACGTGCGAACGGTCGACATCCACGACGACGGCACGCTCGACCTCGACGACCTCGACCGGGCTCTCGAGACGCCGACCCGGCTCCTGGCGGTCGGATACGCGTCGAACGCACTCGGGACCATCAACCCGGTCGCCGAGATCGTGCGGCGAGCGCATGCCGCCGGCGCCTGGACCTACGTCGACGCGGTCGCCTATGCGCCGCACGGCCCGATCGATGTCAAGGCGCTCGACACCGAGTTCCTCGTGACCTCGGCGTACAAATGGTACGGACCCCATGCCGGCGCCCTGTACGGGAAGCGCGACATCCTGGAGGCGCTGCCGGCCTACAAGGTCCGGCCGGCCCACGACCGCTTCGAGACCGGCACCCAGAACTTCGAAGGGATCGCCGGGACTGGCGCCGCGGTCGAGTATCTGGCCTCGCTCGGGGACCTCGCCGGCGCCGCGCCGGGTGCCACGCGGCGCGAGCGGTTGCTGGCCGGGATGTCGGCCATCCGCGCGCACGAGGTCGACCTCCACGCCCGGCTGATGCAGGGCCTCCAGGCGGTCCGCGGCGTGCGCATCTGGGGCATCACCGATGCGGCCCGGTTCGACATCGAGAAGGCGCCGCTGATCTCGATCACCTTGGACGGGGTCACCCCGCGCGACGCGGCGAAGGCGCTCGGAGACCAGGGTGTCTTCACGTGGGACGGCGACTTCTATGCCCAGGCCCTGATCGAGCGGCTCGGCCAGTTCGAGTCGGGCGGCGTCCTGCGGCTCGGCATCGCCCACTACAACACCGAGCAGGAGATCGACCGCCTGCTCGAGGCCATCGAGCGGATCGCCGTCGGGGCCGCTGTGCCCAGCGCCGTCTGACGGAGGTGACCGCGCCCGAGCCGGTCAGGGACGGGCCGCGGCTCCGGGTCGCCATCGCCGGCGGCGGGATCGTCGGCCTCGATCATGCCGCGGCCTACGCCGCGCAGCCCGATGCCGAGCTCGTGGCGGTGCTCGGCCGCGACGCGGAACGGACCGCTGCCGTCGCCGAGCGGCTGGGCGTCCACGCCTATACCGACCTCGACGACCTGCTCGCGACCGAGCGGCTCGATGCCCTGAGCATCTGCACGCCGACGGCCAGCCATCGACGGTTCGCCGAGGCTGCGGCAGCCGCCGGCGTCCACATCCTCCTGGAGAAGCCGATGGCCACGACCGTCGACGACTGCGATGCGATCGATCGGGCGTGCCGCGCGGGCGACGTCGTGCTCATGCTCGGCTTCACGCACCGGTTCCACCCCGAGCTGCTGGAGGCCAGGCGGCGGATCGTCGCGGGCGAGATCGGCCCGCCCGGTCTCGCCCACGACGTGTTCACGTTCGGGGAGCATGGGCCGTGGCCCGACTGGTACTACGACCGGGCGACGTCCGGCGGCGGCGAGCTCATGCACGACGCCGTTCACATGGTCGACAGGCTGGCCTGGTTGCTCGATGACCCGATCGTGGAGGTCTACGGCCGCACCACGTCGTACGCGCGCGGCTTGCCCGGCGTCGAGGATGGCGGCGTCGCGACGCTGGCCTTCGCCGCCGGTGCGATCGGGTCCATCTTCGTCAACGAGGCGTCGTACCCACTCCATCGCGATGCGGAGACGGTCCCGATGCCCGGCCGGATGGAGCTCGAGATCCACGGTCCGCGCGGGACGATCCGCTACCGGACCTGGCACGAGCTCGTGATCGACGTGGCCGGCCAGGAGACCGTCCGTGTGGTCCGCGCTGGCCCGGGTGCCGAGCTGGCGGCGGAGATCCGCGCATTCCTTGATGCCGTACGCGCGCGTCGGGCGCCACCCGTCGGCGCCGCCGAGGGCCGCCGCGGGATCGCCGTGGTCCAGTCGATCTACGAGTCGGAACGGCGTCGCCGGCCGGTCCTGGTCGACGAGTTGTTCCCGGTCCCAGCGGACCTCGTCTGACGGCTGCCCCACGGGGCAGCTCGGGCCGCTCGCGCGGGTCAGTCAGTCGGCGGGGCGCCCCGGCCGCTCGCGTCGTAGGCTGCCCGTCGCTCGTGGAACAGCGCCTCGGCGCCCGGGATCTGCACGCTCCGGTAGACGACCGGCGTCAGCCCTTGCTCGAGGAGCCGCTCCGCGGCGCCCACGAGGATCGCCCACGCAGCCGCGACGAGGGCCACGCCTGACGTCGGACCAACCGCGTCGTCGAGCCCAGGCAACTCCACGACGCCGTCGCCGACCACGCCCCCGATGTCGATGAGGATGTCGCTGAGGTCCATCAGGCGACCGCCCGTCGGATGGTCGCGGACGACGTCGGGCCACGATTCGTAGGCGACGCAGGTCAGTCCGACGACCGTGCAGCCGGCCGCGCGGGCAGCCAGAGCGACCTCGACCGTCCCGGCGTCGGTGCCGGCGTTGGTGCCGATCAGGACGACATCGCCGGCAGCGGGCTGGAACGGACCGTCGACGGTCAGCGCCCCGCGGTCGAGCCCGATCATCGGTCGCGAGAAGTCGGGCGTCTCACCGAGGGCGTGGACCGCCGCCAGCCCGCCTGCCCGCAAGACCAGCTCGGTATGGAGGACGTGGCTCGTGGACGCCACGAAGACGCGCTGGCCGCTCGCGATCGCGATCGCGATGGCATCGGCCGCCCGACCGATGGCAGGAGCCTGGGCCGTCGCGAGGTCGCGGATCGCCGTCCCGGCAAGATCGAGATACGTCAGTTCGGCTCGTGGCATGTCACCCTCCGGCGTCGATGAGGCGGTGCGTCGGGACCGAGGCCTGACGGAACGACATCCACGGTTCGAAGCCGAGATGGCCGTAGAAGCCGAGGAGCGAGGTGAAGTCGATCACGACGTCGAAGAGTCCGCGATCGCGCAGCCGGGCCAGGGCTACGGTCAGGAGGGCCAGGCCCAGCCCGTGACCCCGACGTGCCTCGGCGACGCCGATCGGTCCGAGACCACCGGCGAACGCTGGACGACGTGCTGCCCAGAAATGGGGCGGCCCGATCGGACGGGTCGCGGGCGTGTGCAGGCGCGCCATGCCGATGACGGCGTCGTCGGCGGCGGGATCGCGCAGGAGCTGGAAATCTGCCGGGTCGCCACCCTCGTCGAGGAACCAGGCGGTCTCGTGCCACCACTCGGCCCCAAACTCGCGGAACAGGAAGTGGAGCAGGTCCGCGCGGTCCGAGGCGCTGGCCGATCCCAGTCGCAAACCAGCTCGCTCGAGGATCGCCTGCGCGGCCCGCTCGTCGAGCGCACGCACATCTCCGCGCAGGTCCCAGGTCGGCTCCGGCCGCTCGAACCCGAGCGCCTCCCCGAACGGATAGGCCCATGGCAGGTCCTCGGGGAACCCGGGCCAGAAGTAGAACGAGCCGCCGCCGGCCTCGACCCGCTCGACCCCCTCGTCGAGCAGCGGCCGGGCCAGTTCGGCGACCAGCGATCGTCCGACGCCGTGGCGCCGCCACGACTCATCCACGACGACCGCCTGCAGCCATGCACGACGACGGCGGCCAAGCGTCTCCGGCGCCGCCAGGCGATATCGCCCGAGGTAGGCGAACCCGACGTGGCGCCCGCCGTCGAGGGCGACGAGCGCATCGCCCGGGAGGAAGCTCGGGTTCCGGTCGAGGCACTGCCGTAGCACCTCCTCGGACAGCGGGTAGCGATCGCCGATGGACCGATCCCAGAGGTCGACGATGCCCGGCGCGTCAGCCGGGGTGTACGAACGGATCGTGAGCTCGGAGCGGGACCTCGTGGTCATCCCCCGGCTCGGACCCGGCGGTATGCGCCGCGCAGCACGTCCCACGCGAGCGACGGATCGCCGCACTCGCAGGTCGACATCGCCGCACACCCGTCGTAGGACCACGCGGCCAGGTTCTTCGCCCCCGCCGCGACTGCGGCATCGACCGCCACCGCGATCTCCGACTCGTGGCCGGCCTTGATCTCGAACGCCTGGATCCATACGTGGTGGTCGAGGCGATGCTTCGCGGCCGTCTCGACGATCCGCTTCGTCCACGTCCTCACGTACTCGCCGGCGTCGCCGTGGTTACCCCAGTACGGATCCGCGCCAAAGTTGTCGAGGCCCCGGATCGACGCGGCGAGGTCCCAGTCGGTGAAGCCCGGGTTCGACCATTCCCACGGCATCACGCAGACCGCGTTGCGCATGCCGCGGTCGCGGGCGTGCGTGCACGCATCCGACAACAGGTCTGCCATCGACTCCTGGAGGAAACGCTGGACTTCGGTCGTGTACTCGAGCGGCATGTCGCCGCCGAACCGCTCGCGGAACAGCAGCTGGCAGCGGTCGCACCGGCAGCTCCAGATCGCGCCACGGTCCTTGACGACCCAGGTGGGCTCGTCCCAGAAGAGGGTTGAACCACCGAGCGTCGCGGCGTCGTCGATCCAGGCCCTGAGGAACGTCCGGAACGCCGGCTGATTGAGGCAGGCCGCCGGGCGGATCACCCCATCCGAGCCGACTTGGCGCGCTTCCGGGTGGAGCGCGCCGAAGCGCGAGTACGGCTCGCCACCGAAGACCTCGCCGAGCGAGAAGGGGTCGATCCACGTGTCCATACCGCGCTCGGTCGTCGCCTGGACGAGCCGGCGCACCGACTCGGCCTGGTAGATCTGGTCGAACTCGGTGAAGGTGTGGACGACATACGAGCAGCCACTCTCGGCCATGTCATCGAGGTCGGGCAGCGTGTGACGCGGGGCACGGGCATCGAAATAGGCGACGCCCAGCTCGATCGTCATCGGTCCTCCTTGGGTCGGACGGGGTGGGTCATGGCGAGCCGTGCGCATCCGGTGCGCGGGTCTCGAGCCTGACGCGGTCGGGCAGCCCATCGGTGAAGAGGAGCGGCCACCGGTCGCGACCCGGTGGCGCGGCCAGGAGGTCAGCGAGTTCGGTCAACGGTCGACAGTGTACCCTCGGGCTGTGGCCGGGACCGTCAAGTTCGGGTTGCGACGGACGTGAGATCCACGTGACCGACCGCGCCATCCTGTTCGCGCATCGGGGCGCCTCGGCGCTCGCGCCGGAGAACTCGCTGACGGCGTTCCGTCTCGCGCTCGAACTCGGCGCGACCGGTCTGGAGAGTGATGTCCACGTGTCCCGCGATGGGGTCGCGATCCTGGTCCACGATCCGGTCGAGATCATCGCCGGCCGACGGGTCGTGGTCGGGGACACCGAGGCTGCCGAGCTCGAGCGGCTCGAACGACCGTCCCTGCGCTCCCTGTACCGCATGGCCGGAAACGCGTTCGCCCTGTCGCTCGACCTCAATGACGCCGACCCGCTCGCCGCCGCGACCGCAGTCATCCAGGCGGCGGAGGAATCGGGGCCGGATGCGCTCGGCGGACTCCTTCTGTGTCACGGTCGCCTGCGTGTCCTGGAGGCCATCCGGCGCCGGCATCCGGACGTCGGACTCGTGCACTCGACCGCACCGCGCTACATGACTGGGATGGCGGCCCACGCGCAGCGGCTCGCTGACCTCGACGTGGTCGCCGTGAACCTGCGCTGGAGCGACTGGGATGCGGATCGCGTCGGCGGCGACGCGATCGCCGCCGCTCATGAGGCCGGCCTTCGGGCGTTCGCCTGGGACACACAGACCGTCGAGCTGGCGGCGCGGATGCTGGATCAGGGCGTCGACGGCATCTATGCCGATGATCCGTCCGTCCTCGTCGAGGCCGCCCGACGTCGAGCTTCTTCGGCGGCGCTGGAGGGATCCTGAGGGTCGAATAGGAAGTGGCCGGTTATGACACTGGGCGGAGATGGAACGAACCGGGATGAGAGCGCCCCGTACCTGCTGATCGCGACACGTTCGTCGCAAAGCAGGGTCCGCGCGGATCGCGCCGGGAGGACGTTCGATGGATCTCCGATCGGCTCCGCACGCATCCGCAGCTTCGATGGCGACCAGCAAACGGCGCCGGGGATCGGCAGCTGTCGCCGCCGTCGCCTTGCTCGTCGGGGGATGTGGCTTGACGACGGTCGCGCCAAGCCCCAGCGCGACGAATCGGGCGAGCCAGTCGGCTGCCGCCGCGCCGAGCGCATCCTCGGCGGCGTCGACGACTCCCGCTTCGCCGGCGAACTCGTCGTCCCACGCTAGACCCGGGATCAACGGCAAGATCCTCTTCTACCGGACCGATGACACCAGGTCCACGAACACGCCCTTCATGATCGACGCGGACGGCTCGAACGAGATCGAGTTGCACGAGGGCGGTCTCATGCCCGGGGTGTGGTCACCAGACGGCCGCAGGCTGCTTGGCGGCCACCTCGTCACGGACCCGTCGCCGGTGCCGGGCGCCGAGACGGCCTGGATCCGGCCGGTGACGGTCAACGCCGACGGCTCCGGTCTGGTGGTTCTCGATGCGTACCCGGACCGAAAGATGCAGCTCGCTCCGGTTGGCTGGTCCGGGGATGGGTCCCGGATCCTGTTGCAGAGTGGCGGCGAAGATGTCGTCAAGGCCGACATGGGCCTCTATAGCGCACGGTCTTCTGATGGCGCCGACCTGATCAGGATCATGGACATTCCACCGGGAACCAATGACACCTTCCTCGTGTCCCCCGACGGGTCAAGGATCCTGGTCATCAGCAGCACCTCCGACGACGACCGAGCATTGTTCCTGATCAACGCCGACGGCACTGGCCACCTCGATCTGACCCCTCCGGGCATGAATGCCGGCAATCTCGAGTTCTACGACGGGATGGCGGCCGATTGGTCTCCGGACGGATCGGCGATCGCCTTCGCTGCGCAGGCGACGCTCGCGGAACCCGGAGGTTTGTACCTCCTCTGTCCGGAAGGGTGCCCGGCTGGATTCCGTGAGCCGCTGCGACCTACGAGGCTCGTCTCGCCCGACGTCGGCGCCGTGTCCGCCCAGTGGTCACCTGACGGCCGGCAGATCGCGTTCTCGAGCCTGCTTCGCACCAACGCCCAGGTGTGGGTGATCCAACGGAACGGGCTTGGCCTGAAGCAGCTGACCAACGAGGCGGACGGGTCGAGCTCGGTCGTCCCCGTGTGGTCTCCCGACGGGAAGCAGGTCCTGTTCCAGCGGCGACGGTCGAACGAGGTCACGCTCTGGACCATGAATGCGGATGGCAGTCGACCACGGCAGCTGTCGTCCACGCCGCTCGCCGCCGATTACGTCGGCGGTTATCAATGGTGGCCGGCGATCGGGAATTAGCGCCCGCGACCGCGGCATCAGACCGATGCTCGAGGTGGAACGATTCCGTTGCTCGCCGCCCCATACTCGCTGAGCGTGGCCACACGGCTGCCATCGCGAGGACGATATCGGTTGCAACGAGACCTCGTGGTCCGGGCGCGGTCCGGCGATCACGACGCTTTCTCGGCGCTCGCCGCTTCCGCGATCGGCCGCCTCCTCGCGGCCGCGCGGCTGATCCTGCGGGATGAGGACGGGGCGCAGGACGCGGTCCAGGTGGCACTCGTCGACGCATGGCTGGATATTCGCGGCCTGCGCGACCCCGACCGGTTCGATGCCTGGCTCCATCGGCTGCTGGTTCGCGGCTGCTATCGCGCCGCACGGCGTGAGCGCGGTCGTCGCCTCGTCGAGGTCCCGCTGCTCCCGATGGATGGGCCGGCGACGTCGGACACGCAGTCGGCCTTGGCGGATCGCGACCAACTGGATGGGGCGTTCCTACGACTAGGCACCGAGCAGCGGGCCGTCCTCGTGCTCCATCACTACCTGGAGCTTCCCGATGGCGAAGCCGCGGAGGTCCTTGACATCCCGATCGGGACGTTCAAGTCCCGTCTCCACCGTGCGACGCAGGCGCTTCGGGCGGCCATCGAAGCCGACGACCGCCGGGAAGCATCCGAGCAGGAGTCGATCGCATGAGACGAAACGAGGGCGTCGATCGGCGGATCCAGATGTGGTTCGATGAGAACGCGGTCGGTGGGATGCCGGATGCCCTGCTCGAGTCCATCCTGGATTCGACCCGCCAGCGCCGTTCGCATCCCGCATGGGTCGTCGCCCTCCGCGGCGGTGGGATGGGCGGGGGCGTTCGCCTGGGCGGCCAGCCGATCCGTCGGGTCGCATATCTGCTCGCCTTGGCCGTCCTCATGCTCGCGCTCATCGCCGCGGTCCTCCTGGCGGGGGGCGCAACACGCCAGCTCGGCGGGAACGGTCCGATCGTGTTCTACCGCACCGACAGCGCGAGATCTACGAACACGCCGTTCATGGTCGAGCCGGACGGATCGCACGAGACCGCCCTGCACGACGGTGGTCTCGTGCCGGGAATCTGGTCGGCGGACGGCGCCAAGCTCGCGATCACCCACCTCGTCACGGAC